>CANQUR010000058.1 GCA_947627075.1 uncultured Clostridia bacterium | reverse complement strand
GGTGCAAATCCTCACCGACGGTTACAGTCCGTGAAGCCGATGAGGCCCGATTGGGTGAAATTCCCATACCGACGGTATAGTCCGGATGATATAAGTGACAAAAATTTCTCCGCTCCTAAAAAGGAGTTTTTTTTATGTCCAAGGTATTTACCACAAAAAATATCACGAGGATCGCCATATTTACCGCGCTTTCGTATGTGCTGTATATGTTCGTGAAATTTCCCATTCCCGTGATCTTTCCGACTTTTTTGGATTTTCAGATCTCGGATATGCCCGCGCTTCTTGCCGGGTATATGATGGGACCTATCGCCGGCTGTTTGGTCGTTGTCGTAAAATGCTTGCTAAAGCTTCCGTTTACGAGCACGGGTGGTGTAGGAGAACTCGGGGACTTGTTGCTTGGGATAGCGTTCGTGCTTGTCGCTTCGCTCATTTACAGTAAATACAGAAGCAAAAAGGGCGCGTTGATAAGCCTTGTCATAGGCTCGATCGCTTGCACTGTCACCGCAGTTTTGGTCAACGCCTTCATACTCATTCCGTTTTATGCCAATCTCGCGGGCGGAATGGACAGTGTGGCAAATATGATGAGCAATCTTTTTCCCAATGCAAGCGGAAAGAACATACTCGCATACTATTTGCCGCTTTCGGTGGTACCGTTCAATATATTAAGGTGCCTTTTAAGCAGTGTTATCACATTCCTTGTGTACAAGCGACTTTCAAGATTATTTGACAGAATGTTCGAGCCGCAAGAAAATTACTTGCTAATAAACGGAAAAAAGTGTATACTTAAAAACGTGGTTACCGATTCCGAAAAGAAAACGTTCGAGCTTGGAGCAAAGCTCGGCAAAAAGCTCGTTGGCGGCGAAGTGATACTGCTTTCCGGAGATCTCGGCGTTGGCAAGACGGTCTTTGCGCGCGGAGTGGCATACGGGCTCGGGATAAAGGAGGGCGTCGTAAGCCCCACCTTTACATTGCTCAACTGTTATGAGGGTAGGCTCAAGCTTTATCATTACGACGCATACAGGCTTACGAGCGCAGAAGAAGCGGAGGAGAAGGGATTGACCGAATACTTCGGCAAAAAGGACGGAGTATGTCTTATAGAATGGCCCGAAAACATCTCGGACGCCATACCGAGCGGAGCGATAAAGGTAAGCATAAAATATTCGGACGAAAACAGGAGGGAGATCCTCGTTGCTGACAAGTAAACAAAGAGCTAAATTAAGGTCGCTTTCGAGCAACATAGATGCCATTTTTCAAATAGGAAAGGGCAATTTGAGCGACGTGCAAATAAACGAGCTTGCCGCGGCTCTCAACAAGCGCGAGCTCATAAAGGTATCCGTACTCAAAGGATGCGACTATACAGCCGATGAACTTATAGGAGAGCTTGCGCAAGCGCTCGACGCCGAGCCGGTTGCGGCAATAGGAAACAAGATCGTCTTATATCGCCGTAGTCCCGACAAGGCTAACCATATAGAATTATGAGATATCTTGCAATAAATACAGCAGCTCCTATTATCGAAATAGCCGTTGTCTTTGACGAAAAGGAAATGTATGTCACTCTCGAAAAAGTCATGGCAGCAGAGCAACTTTTGCCAAAAATAGACGATATGCTCGACGATATGGGCGTGACTTTGTCCGAATTCGACGACTTTGTATGTGTGACGGGTCCGGGCTCGTTTACGGGCATAAGGATAGGCGTAAATACCGTCCGCGCCTTTGCATATGCGTTAGGCAAACACGCGTACGGAGTAACTTATGACCGCGTCATGGCATACAATATAGGCGGAGACGCAGTCACATTTACGGACGGCGGAGGCGACGCTTGCTATGCGTCGGCTTTTAACGGCGACAAAATGACTGAACAAACCTGTATCTACAAAAAAGACGCTCGGCAGTTTGCCGAAAGATACGGCTTCAAAGCAATATCCGACTTCGATCTTCCGTTTTGCGTGGCATTTACGCCGACTGCGTCCGCTATGAGAAGGGCGGCGGAGTATGCCATAAAAAATAAACTCGGAACTCAGCCTGTATATATCCGCAAACCTCAACCCGATCGTAAGGAAAGTGACATATGAACATAGAAGAACTCAATTTGAAAGACGTAAAAGAGATTGCCGCTATGGAAAGCAAGTACATCTATCATCCGTACTCGGAGGCGGTCTTATGTGAAATGCTCAAAAATCCCAATTGTCTTGCTCTTAAGGTTATGGAAGACGGCGTTTTGGCGGGATATATAAGCGGGCAATTCGTCATCGATGAATTTAATATAAATAATGTCGTCATAAAAGAGGCGTATAGACGAAAAGGCTTTGCCACCGCTCTCATGGATGAGGTGATAAAGATATGCAAAAAGGAAAACATAAAAAAGTTATATCTCGAAGTGGCGACAGGCAACGAAGCCGCACAGCAACTCTATGCGAAATTCGGCTTCAAATTCTCTTATGAAAGGAAGAAATACTACGGCGAACAAAGCGCATTGGTGCTTATAAAGTCTTTGGATACGGAGAAGTAGAAAATGTTTTTCTCTTATAAAGGAGTAAGTATTTTTTACAAAAGAAGCATGGGACTCGGGACCCCTGTGATCTTGTTGCACGGTTGGGGCGGGAGCAACGTCTCGTTTTTGGGCACATACGAATATTTGTGCGGGCTCGGACGCGATGTGATAACCGTTGACTTCCCCGGTTTCGGCAGTAGCGACGTTCCGCCGTCGGAATGGGGAATAGAGGACTATGCCGGTTGTATCGAGGCGATGAAGGACGCTTTGAAACTCCGAAAAGTCATTCTCGTGGGACATAGCTTCGGCGGAAGGGTGGCGATATGCCTTGGTAGCTTCGATTGGGTGGAAAGCCTTGTGCTGGTGGACAGCGCCGGGCTCAAACCGCATTTCAGTCTGAAAAAAGCGTATAGGATACGCAAATATAAACGCGCTAAACGCCTTGGTAAAAATATAGAAACCTATGGTTCTATAGACTATCTGAAATTGCCGCAATCCATGCAGCCTGTATTCGTACGCGTGGTGAACGCTCATCTCGACGATAAGCTTAAGGATATCTCTTGTCCTGTGCTCATAATATGGGGCAACAAAGACAAAGAGACTCCGCTCTACATGGCACACAAGTTAAAAAGGCGGATCGCGGACAGTACGCTCGTGATTTTGCATGGCGGACATTTTGCTTACATCGAAAACAATCTCAAGTTCAATTTGATATTGGGTGAATTTACGAAGGGAGGTAAGGAATGCCTGTCCTCGTTATAGTATTGTCAATATTGAGCGGGTGGTTCTTGACGCTCATTTGCCTAAAGCTTATGCAAATGCTTCAACTTTCATCGTATAGAGCGAGCGGACTTATTGCCTGGTTTAAGCGCACCAAATACGATTATGTCGTGCGTTATTTTGCGCTTTCGTTCTTTGGTTTTACGTCGATGTTTGTATTTATAATGTGCTTTGGACGATCGAGCGTATATTATCTCGGATATATCTTTTTTGCATTGCTTTGCCTGTATTTTGTGTTTGCGGTAATGAAGGAAAAGCAAAAAACTCCGCTCAAATTCACAGCTCGCATAACAAGGCTCGTGATCGTCGATTTTATATTGAATTCGCTCATAACGTTTGCGTTGCTGTGGTTTACCGAAGAAACTTTCTTTATGTATTCCTTTGTCGGATTGCTCCCGCTATTGAGCCCGTTAATTTTGCTTTTGGCGCACTTTATCGTATTGCCGCTCGAGAAGGCTATAGGCAGTGTGTATATTGCCAAGGCGGTCAAGAAACTCAAAGCTTCGTCTCCTATTGTCATAGGCATAACGGGTAGCTACGGCAAGACCACGGCAAAGAATATACTTGCATCTTTTCTCCGCGCGAAGTACAGCGTGTTTGCGTCGCCGCAAAGCTACAATACTCCCATGGGACTTTGCAAATGCATAAACGAGCACTATGACGGCGAAAAGATCTTTATTGCCGAAATGGGAGCCAGATTTACCGGCGACATAAGATATTTGAAGAAGTTGTTCAAGCCTCAATATGCCGTTTTGACTTCGATAGGGAATCAACATCTCGAAACTTTCGGTAGCAAAGAAAATATCGTCAAGGAAAAACTTTCCGTTACCGAAGGAGTCGAATATTCGGTGGCGAACGGAGATTGCGAGGATATAGTTGCAAACAATATGTTCGGAGCGATTTTGTGCGGAAAAGAAGGCGACGTGACGTACTCGAATGTCAAAGCCGATATTTTCGGCACATCTTTTACGCTCAAGATATTCGGCGATGACGTGGAGATAAGCACTCCGCTTATAGGCGAGCATATTCCCGTCACGGTGGCGTTATGCGCCGCTATGGCAATGAAACTCGGAGTGAGCGCGCATGAGATCGTCGAAAGCTGCAAGAGCCTCGAATTTATAAAGCACAGAATGGAAATCATTCGCAACGGCGAAATGACGATTATCGACGATTCCTATAACAGCAATCCGAGCGGCGCGGACAGCGCATTGAATATTCTTTCTACTTATAAAGGCACAAAAGTTATAATAACGCCGGGCTTTGTGGAACTCGGAGCCGATGCCGAAAATTGCCTCAAAACGCTTGGAAATAAAATAGCTTCCGTTTGCGATCATGCGTTTTTGGTGGGACCGAATGCACAAATGATAAAGAGCGGCATGGGCGATTTCGAAAATGCTTCGATAGTCAAAAACCTCGACGAGGCAATGGATGGGCTCAAAAATATCGCTGTACCAATGGCGGTGTTGTTTGAAAACGACTTACCGGATAACTATTAAAGGAGGTCAATGTGTACGAAAAACGAACGGCGCTTATAACGGGCTCGTCACGCGGCATAGGCAGAGCGATCGCGCTCGAATTGGGGTCAAAAGGATATAATGTTATTGTAAATTGCGTAAAAAACGTCGCACTTGCCGAGGAAACTGCCAACCTGATTTGTAAAAACGGCGGCAGAGCGGATCACATATGCGCCGACGTAAGCAAGGCGGAGGATGTAAATAAAATTTACGACTTCGCAAAGCGAAATTTCGGTTTTGTCGACACGGTGATAAACAATGCCGGAATAAGCAGATATGCTATGCTTATCGATGAGGACGACGAAAGCTTCGAAAACGTCGTAGGCGTCAATTTGAAAGGGGTATTCAACGTATGCAAAGCGTTTATTCCGGATATGGTATCTAATAGGTTCGGAAGGATCATCAATATCTCGTCCATGTGGGGGCTTGTAGGAGCTTCTTGCGAGGCTTTGTATTCCGCGTCAAAGGCAGCCGTCATAGGGCTTACGACGTCGCTTGCAAAGGAACTCGGACCTTCGGGCATTACGGTCAATGCCGTTGCGCCCGGTGTGATAAGGACCGATATGATAAAAAACGTCTCGGAAAGCGCCATAAAGGAACTTGTCTCCGAAACGCCTGTGGGTAGATGTGGGGAGCCCGTCGATATCGCTAAGGCAGTTAGCTTTTTGGCGTCCGAGGACTCGTCATTTATTACGGGTGAGGTGATAAATCTGTCGGGCGGATTTATAATAAAGTAGGGGACTAATAGAAGATCATGAAAGTAGAAAAAAACAGCTTCGTCAATAAAACGAAGCTGTTTTTAACATATCATATCGATCAATCGTCGAAGTCGTCGATCGGGGCTTCTTCCTTTTGTTTTGCCTTCTTCTCGGAAGTTGCCTTTGCGACTTCCTTTTGTTGTATCGGTTCGTCGTCGTTGAAGCTCTCTACATCCTGCTCGATCATGGGCTTTTGGTCGGCAACATTATCATCGAATTTTACGGTTTCGTCCGTATCCTCGTCGACATAGCCCAATCGACGGTCGTAGGAGTTGAGTTCCTTTGCTCGTTGCTTGCGCGACTTTTTGTCGAGCACACTGCGGATTATTGAACCTACTACTGCGATGAGGATAGCGATACCGAACAAGATAGAGGGGATGAGCCACCACTTTTCACTGTCGGTGCCCACTTGAGTCGTAGTTTCCTCATCGTCGTTATCTTCGGTGTTGTCCGGGTTTTCGGTCTCATCATCAACGTGCTTGTTTATGATTTTCAAAGTCTCCGATTCGACCTTTGTATCATCGGCTCCTCCGAGCGCGGTGCAAGCGATATATGCTATATAAACTTCGCCGTCGACAGCCGAATGGACGTTGTTGCCGCCCAACGAAACGCACAGATATACGTTGGAGTCCGTATTGGATGTCGCTACATAAAATTGATAATCTACGAATTTATAGGTATTGATATCGTCTGATGTCGTTCGGATATTTTCGAATTTTACGTCGGCATAATCGCCCGTAAGCGATAAGCCAGCGCCGATAGCCTTGCTTTCGTTGCCATCATTTAATATCACCGCCATGGTAACGGTTATAAGATAGTAGGAATCTGCGCCGAGTTTAAGCGGATTTATAAGTTGAGCTGTCGCCGATGTGTCGCGCGTCTGGAGCGTAAATACATTTTCGAACTTGTTGGGAAGATTTTTATAGATTTTTGTTATCTCACTCGGTATATAAGCGTCGCCGACGTTTTGATCCTTGGAAAGGGGATCGAATACGCCGTAGGTGTATTTGCCTTGAGAATCCGAAGCCGAATTTGTTATCGACCAGTTCGAAGAAGTCTTTATCGCGTTTTTGTCGGTGTTATCGTAAGCGAAGAAGTTGAGCGAGCTGAACGAGTACATATCGTAATTGAGCTGTTCTCCGCGTTCATTCTTAAATTGATTGTATTTTTCAGTGAATGCGTCCGATGTAATGGTTTCGACTGCCGCTTCCGCAACGAATATGCTTCCGGATGCCTTTGCGTTTTGATTGCCCAAAGCAATGTTGAGCTTTGCGGTATAATCGACTCCCGTACCGGAGGAGAACGGAGTGTCGCCTTCGATATAGAATTCGTATTTATTAAATCCGGAATGAGATCCTATATTCTTTATCGAGGAAATGATCTTGTTATCTACTTCTACCCAAAGGTTTGCACCTGCGCCGCCCATATCTTCGGTATGCATAGTGACTGTGATCTTGTAGCTCGTGTTGTTTGTGATGGAGATGTCGGGCGAAGAATAACCGAAATATCCGTTGTCCTTCGAGGTCAAAAGAAGCATCGAAGGATATTTATAGGTATTGTAATTGGTGTTTTTGAATTGTGAAACGGGATTCTTTGCCCCAAGGTAACGAGAGGCATTTGCCGAGTAATGCTCGTCGTCGGTGAGTATCATGCCCGAAGCGGCATTTTCGGGAACTTCGCCTATCGATGCCCATTGTGAAGGTTTGAGCGGGAATTCCGCATCGTAATCCTCCGCGTCGAAGAATCTTCCGTTATCTATAGAAGTATTTGGCGCCGTATCCAATGTTACGATCGTTCCGTTTGAGCTGTTGGCACTGAAATACGAGTAGGGGATCTTCTCGAGACGAATATCGTCAAAGAGCACCGTTCCGGTAGAAGCCGAGGTAAATCCGAGCCACAACTGAAGCTTCAAGTTGTAATTTTGTATCTTGGAACCGTTTATAAAGAAATAATATCTTTTCCAACCGTATCTGTTGTTTATGCTGTCGCTTCCGTTAACGCTCGAGATGATAGAAGGCTCGACCTCTTTTTCGCCGTTGTTGCCGCCTATAAGTCTTATCGAAGCGTTGCCGTCCTCGAAGTTTTGAGTGGCGGCATATACGCTCAAACGATAAAAGGCATTGCGCTCTATTTCGAATTCATCCGATTCAAGACCTACCGAGGCTTTTGTTTGAGCCGAAAGGACGGCAATGTTGCTGTCGCCCATTTCCTCGAACATAAAGTCGCTGTTTCCGTTGGGAGTGTATGGTTCCGAGGAAAGACCTATAATGTTTTCGTCGTCGAAGGGTTTACTTGCGTCATATGTGTCCGCAAAAAGATATTGACCGGAGCTTTCGCCTTCCTTGTGTACAATTGTCCAGCCCTTAAGCCCGTTTTTGAAGCTTCCTATAACTCCGCTCTTTTCGCTCTCGAGCAAATAGTCCGAAAGCTTCGGTTGATTGCCGGGTTTTGCGTTTGCGGATATATTGAAGTCTGCCACGGTTATCTTGTCGCTCGTATTCTTTACCGTTTCATGATAGAAGTCGTTTGCGGGGATCTTGTAGCAGGTCACATTGTCGAAAAGAGCATATCCGCTCGAAGGATATACATGAGGAGCATAGTCGTCTTTTCCGCTTTCGCCGTAAATATAGCTGTCGCCAACTTGAAGGTTCAATGTAACCGAAGCCGAAATATGTGCGGTAGCGACATATATTCTATATTCGCTGAAACCGAGCCATTCGTTGTTCGGATCGTCCATGTCGGCGGAATTGTCGATATTCCAAAATCCCACGTCGAAAGGAAGCCCCGCGAGTTTTATGACCGCGCCCTCGTTTTGAACGAACGAGCCTGTCTTGATCCATGCGGAAAATACATAGTAGCTGTCCGGATCGAGCGTGATCTCGTTGGAACGATAGCCGTAGGCAGAGCCCATTTCATCGTAAACGTTTATCAACAAGACTTTGGAATTGGTACCCGGCGCATAGTAATTGCTGTCGGGATCGCTCGTGTTCTTGCCGAACGGAGTAGTGGGCATCTTCTTTTGAAATTCCGAATATTTGTCAAGCTTTGTCGCTTCCGTAAACTTGTCAAGTTCGACGTTTTCATTGAGATCGACTACGCCGGCTACGACGCTACCCGAATAATTGTCTATGAAACTGCCTGTCCAACCCGAGGGAGACTTGACTATATTCGACCCGGACGAATCGAATTGATTTCCCGAAATGCTCACCGAAGAACGTGTCGGTGTTTTTGACGTTTCGTCCGCATATGAACGGTCGACCGTAAAGCCAATGCATGACAAGGTCAATGCAAGCGCAACGATCGCGCATATAAGCCAATTGACATATTTAATTTTACTCATGTTTTTCATTGTTCACCTTGCAATAAAGTTTTAAGTAAATTTCAAGCGTTATTTATACGCATACAAGCTATATTATATAACATTTGACAATATTTTGCAATCAAATAGAGGGCAAAATAAAATTTTCTTTGAGGTTAATATAGAATTGACGTAATTATTTTACGTAAGTTGTGGCAAAACTATAAGTGATGAAGAAGCGAACAAAAAATATAGTCGAGATCGCAGGCGGAATAGGCATAGGAGCAGTCAACGGTTTTTTCGGCGGCGGAGGAGGAATGTTGTGCGTGCCGCTACTTAATAAGTTATTGAAGGAGGATACCAAGCCTTCACACGCTACCGCCATGTTGATAATATTGCCTATAAGCATAGCAAGCGCGATAACATACGTTTCAGGCGGATATTTCGACCTTAAGCTAACCCTTGCGGTGGGCGGAGGTGTGATAGTCGGAGGCATAGCGGGCGCCCTTTTGCTGAAAAAATTGAACTCCGTGGCAATAAGCATAATCTTTGCATTACTTA
>CANQUR010000057.1 GCA_947627075.1 uncultured Clostridia bacterium | reverse complement strand
TCGCGCTGCGTCGAATTGATGACCGGATTTTTGTTGGAATTTTCCTGTTTGGCTTCCTCGTTGTTGCATTCGATGAGCGTCAAGATCTTGTCGTCCGTCGTATTGGATTGGCGAACAAGATTACGCGTATAACGATAAGTTATATACGCCTTTGCCACCTCAAAAGCACCGTGCGCCATTATTTGATGCTCTACCATATCTTGGATCTCTTCTACTGCGGGAGATCTGCCAAGCTGTTCACAGCTCAAAACGACACTTTCGGCAATACGCTTTATCTGCTTTGCCGTCATGCGGTAACTCTCATCCACTGCGTTGTTGGCTTTTGTAATCGCAACAATGATCTTTTCAATATCGAATTCGGCTTCGGAGCCGTTTCTTTTGATTATTTTCATTCCTGCACCTCTTGTCAAAATGGTTATACAATATATTGTTATGCAACGGAAATTATAGTACCATATCTTGTCTATATTGTCAACCAATTGAACGCTTTTTTATTGTGAAATTTTTTAATATTATTTGTCCGAAATTTTCGAGAACGCAATCAAAGTTCAGCTTCCGAACTCAAGCCTTTTAAGTACCTTAAAAAATACTTCGGCGAATCACTAAGTGGTTTACCACAAAAATCCGTTTCATTTTACCGCAAAAACCCGTTTTGATTTGCCCAAAAAACCGTTTTTTTGTTTGACAAAACGCACAAATTCGTCTACAATGGTGCGTTTAATATGTAAATCAGTTGACTTTTACCTATAAAAGGGCTAAAATTATTTAGCTTAAATAAACCGCAAATAAATTTGCTTTACGGAGAATTTGTAATCATGGCAAAGGAAAAAGAATTTGTAAAAGACATTGCCGATATTCACGAGGATTTTCCTCAATGGTACACCGATGTCGTACTCAAAACACAGCTCGCGGACTACGGTCCCGTAAAGGGGACGATGGTCATACGTCCTTACGGCTACGCGATATGGGAACTTATCCAAAAAGAAATGGACAAAAGATTTAAGGAAACGGGGCACGAAAATGCCTATTTCCCGCTTTTGATCCCATATAGCTATCTTACAAAAGAAGCAGAACACGTCGAAGGCTTCGCTCCCGAGGTCGCGATGGTCACGAAAGCCGGTCAAAACGACTTATCGGAACCGCTCGTTATCCGTCCCACAAGCGAAACTATAATTTGTGAAATGTACTCGAGATGGGTGGAATCATACCGCGATCTCCCTTTGCTTATAAATCAATGGGCAAATGTTGTAAGATGGGAAAAGACCACTCGTCCGTTCCTTAGAACAAGCGAATTCCTTTGGCAAGAGGGACATACATTACACGCAACCGCAGAGGAAGCTCAAGAAGAAACGCTCAAGATCTTGGATGTTTATGACGAATTCGCACGCAATGTGCTTGCCATCCCAATGTTCAAAGGCAAAAAAAGCGAAAAAGAAAAGTTTGCGGGTGCACAAGCTACCTACTCCATAGAGGCAATGATGCAAGACGGCAAAAGCTTACAATCGGGCACCACACACTTTTTCGGAACCAATTTCTCGGCGGCATTCAACATCGAATTCCTCGATAAAGACGGAAAACGAAAAAATCCTTATCAAACTTCTTGGGGGACTTCCACAAGGCTCATAGGCGCATTGATAATGGCACACGGAGATGAACGCGGTCTTTGTTTGCCCCCGCGTGTCGCTCCGATCCAGGCGGTAATCATTCCCGTCGCCATGCACAAAGCGGGCGTCATCGAAAAGTGTAACGAGATATGCGATTCTCTTAAAAAAGAATTCCGCATAAAACTCGACGATCGCGATTACAGCCCCGGCTGGAAATTCAACGAATACGAAATGAAGGGCGTGCCCGTACGTATCGAGATCGGTCCGCGCGACATAGAAAACGGCGTTTGCATACTTGTGCGACGCGATAAAGAAGGTGAAAAGCTCCAAGTTCCCTTTGAAAAACTCAACGACGAGCTTTCGAAATTGCTCGACGACATTCATGAAAATATGTATAATAAAGCGCTTGCCTTCCGTGACTCGCATGTAAAGACGGTTTCAAATATTACCGAGCTTAAAGACGCGGTGGATAGCGGCAACTTTGCTTTGGGAATGTGGTGCGGCGACGAAGCGTGTGAAAACAAGATAAAGGAGCTTACCAACGCCTCCACTCGCAATATGCCATTCGATCAAACTCCGTGCGGTGACAAATGCGTTTGTTGCGGTAAAAAGGCAACAAAGAAGATCTACTTCGGCAAAGCATATTAATGTATTTTTAAGGCAAAGGGTTGCGTTTAAGACGCAGCCCTTTTTTGTTTAATAAATAGTTCGTCATATAAGATTTTATACAGTCTTATCACAAAAATGCTTTGTTATAAAGCTCGTATGCCTTGCGCGGAAGATCGAGATTGAGTTTTATATCTTCTTCCGCCTCGACAGCGGAGACGGGATGAGCGAGGCTGCTCTTTCCTATTTCGATCGTTAAAGCGGTAATGCCGTTCAAAACGCACCAATCCTTGTAACCGCCCGCGCTTGACAAATCACCGTCCACTGCAACATAGCCGAGAAAATTCGCCACGCTATGAGCAAAGATACGATCTTTTTCGCTGTTTTGACCGAAGTCCCAATACACCTCTCGTCCGAGCGCATGATAGCTGATAGTAAAGATCGGCTTTATTTCCCGAGTAAAATCACGAAGCGCCGCCGTTTCGGGCTCACTGAACGGATATTCTCCTATGTAATCTTGCGGCGAGGGATAGCGCACATTTCTTTTTCCTTGACCAAACTTTGCGTCGAAGTTTACGTTAAGGTCTACTCCGCGAATATTTGCCTTCCACAAAGAGAAATCCTCGCTACCATTTATTTTGCGCACAAATTCGCCATATTTTCCCGCCGCCGAAGCGCCCTTTTCGATCAAAGCCGCTCCGTCGGGATCGATCATAGGCACAAAGTAAATTGAAAAAGGTATTTTTTCACCCATTAAAGCGAAAGCTTGCCTCATAACAAGCAAGCAAGTCACATTTTCGCGCGCGTGTATCCCGCCCGTAATGATGATCTTGTCGTCACCGTCGCCTATGCGAACGTAAAAAATGTTCTTTTCAAGCACAGACGAACCTATACTTCCCGTTTCCGCTCCGTTGTAGCCGAGATATGAAATATCGTCCCTTAAAATATCGTATGTATACATATAATGCCCTCTTTTCGTTTTTTTGTCATTATATGTTACATGACGGCTATTTGTGATATGGCAAGCCTTCCTTTATCGTAAAAGCGCGATAGAGCTGTTCGAGCGCAATAACACGCATGAGCATATGCGGATACGTCATCTTGCCGAAACTTATTCGCTTATCCGCTCTGTCTTTTACCCTTTTGTCCACGCCGCACGAACCGCCTATCACAAAACTCACAGTGTCGTAACGATTGAAAATCGAATCCAAAAATGCCGAAAAGCCCTCGCTGGACATTTGTTCTCCTTCGATATCGGCAAGTAAAACATAGCCCTTTATAGCTTGCAAAATATCCGAACTTTCCGCTTCGATACCGTTTGGTCTGTCCTTCAATTCGCATATTGTCACTTCGGCAAAGCGTCCTATGCGTTTGAGATATTCGTCGCAAGCCTCCGCGAAAAAGCGCTCCTTTAGCTTACCCACTACTACGAGTTTGATCTTTTTCATAGTCCGAAAAGATATGTTATGAACGTAGACGTTATCGTCACTATGATAGCGCCTATATAAAAAATATTGTCCTTAAATTTCGGTCTTTGCCTCATGGCGGCAAAGGCAGAGCTCTCTTTGAGATAGAAATTATCCTTCTTGTTTTTGCAAACGGCTCTGACCGCAAGGGCAAGTCCGAACACGGCAAGGAAAACGAGCGCAATCGAGCCCGAGATCGTACCAAAGGACGCGCCATCGATAAAGTCATAAAATCCTCCGCCTATCGCCCAACCGTATTCGCTCGCGCTTTCCAAATAAACCGAAACGAAGTTATTCATAAAGTGTACGATGACAGCGGGCAAGATCGATCCTGTCTCAAGAACGAGATAAGCAAGCAAGGCACCGAGTATTGCCGTATAGAATATTTGCGTTATATTTTGATGAAAAAGCCCAAATGCGATCGCTATGAGCAAAATCGTCTTTTTTTCGGAATGAAAGCCCCTCATCACAGTCAATAATCCGCCTCGATTAGCAAATTCTTCGCAAATAGCAGGCAATATCGCAGTTATCAGCACAGACAACAAAAAATATGACCGGGAGAATTCCGACGGCAAAACGGTGCTACCCGACGGGATATAGCCGAACAATATCAAGATCATTTGCCAAAAAACCGAAAGCCCCATGGACATAAACGGTACGAGCAAACCGATCAAGATCGAAAGAAGTATGGCAAAAACGTTGCACTTATGGTATCCGGAAAAGGCAAAAACTTCCTTGACCGTTTTCTTCATGGCAAATTTGTACATTAAAAACGGAAAAAGGAACAATAACAACACTTGTGCCGGCACGGAAAATGCGAGTTCGAACAACATGTTGAGCCAAGCTTCATCCATAGTACTGTCTATCATAGCGACTTGAATATAATAGCTGACAATTCTCAAGATCAAAAGCATGATAGATATTATAAATACCGTCAATCCGACTATCCGATATTGTTTTTTGCTATCTGTCATAATCCCTCCAATCAAACGCCGAGTTGTACGGCGAATGTTGCTATCCACAAAAGCGCAGTGATCATAAAATACATCGCAAGCGTTATTTCATAAGTTCTTTTGCCGAATGCACCGCTCTTTTCTTCGCGAATAAATTGTTTTCTCAATTCGGCTCGACGTCGGAAAATATCCAAATCTCCGCAGATTATTCCGTCATATACGGGCAATAACGTATTTTGGTCAATATACAAAACCTTTTTGAACTTTTCCGGAAATTTGTTTTTTTCCGCCTTTTGGATCGCTCGGCATATCGCTATAATAAACGCTATGGCACATATGGGCAATACGGCGCAGAAAATAAACGTTATAAGCGTATTATGCCCTATATTTTCGGCATAAAAACCGAGAACTTTCGAACCGAAATCGGTATACGAAAACAATATTGCCAATAAATTGCTTACACCGTGGACCATCATCGATGCCAAAACATTGCCGCACTTGAGCATGACGTATGCCGCTACCGAGCCGAGAAAAAATTGATACACGGTCTGGCTCGGATTTATGTGCATCATGGCAAAAGCAACTCCGCTCAAAAGGCACAGCTTGACATCGCTGTTCCACCTTGCCGCACCCGAAAGCAGAGCTTTGCGAAATATAGTTTCTTCGCCTATAGGCGCGATGATCACGGTCGCTATTGCAAGCAAAACCACGGAAAAAGAACTGCTTGTTTCGATCTCCACCGAAACATAGCCTATACTGTTCAACAACGTTTCGAAAAGTTGTGCAAGCCCGCTGAAACAGAAAAAGCATATCGCTGCGATCGCAACGGACGCCACAATGCTCCAAACGGTAAGACCTTTGCTTATATCGAAAGCGCTTTTAATATTGCGCTGTTTCACATAAATAAAATACGTGCCGATATATATCCCTTGAAACGCGATCATGGCGACAAGATTTACGATCTCCGTCGCATTTTCGATCGATGACAGCATTGAGGACAATAACGCAAATATCACCTGTCCCATCAACATGGCGGCAAAGGCGATAAGCATTATCATCGGGCCGTCCGATATTTTGAATGGTCTCTTTTCCTCTAACATACCTCTATAAGATCACCCATCTTATCTGCCGAGGCAACGGCAATTGCCGCCCGCAATCCCTCTTTGTCGATAAGATCCCTGGTAGTTTCATAAGCAAGTTTGGGAGTGTTGTTTTCCTTTGACAAGTGTCCGAGAATTATCTGTTTTGTCCCGCTTTTTATACATTGCACGGCTGCTTGAGCGCATGAATTATTGGACAAATGTCCGTTATCCGACAAAATTCTCCTTTTGAGCGAAACGGTGTATCTCGGATTTGCCAAAAGCATATTTTCGTCGTGATTGGATTCCATAAGCACTACGTCGCTTCCCTCGATATGGCTGATATTATCTTGAGTGAGCTTGCCCACATCGGTCACTACGCTTATCTTTTTGCCGCCCGAAAGTAAACTGTACCCTACGCAAGGTACATCATGGCTTACTTTGAAAGGAGAGACCGTTATATCGCCTATATAGAAGTCGCCGTAAAATTCCTTGACTTTAAGATATCCCGGTATCCTTTCGTGCACAGCCGCGCTCGTAAGATAATGCGCATATACGACGGGCGAAAACGTCTTGCAGATCATGTTTATTTGCCCTATATGATCTATGTGCGAATGCGTTATAAGCAAGTTCAACTTGTCCGTATTGGCGCCCAATACGTCGAGCGCTGCCTTTATGCGTCTACAACTTATGCCAGCGTCTATAAGTAAGGTAGTCGTATCGCTTGCGACATAAATACAATTGCCGCTGCTTCCGCTCCCAAGACTGCAAATTTTAAGTCCCATAAATTAATCCAAATAAACGATCTTGCCATCTCTTGCCTTTTTCGGCGGCTTTCGATCGATATAGCCTACACAGATAGCGGCAAAAGGTCTGTAACCTTTTTCGAGTTCGAGCAAAGCTTGTATCTTGTCGCTTCTGAAGCTGTAAAATTGATTTATCCAACAAGCTCCGAGCCCGAGTTCGGTCGCCGCGAGATACATATTTTCCATGACACAGCCCGTATTTTGCTCGGGCAATACCGACGCCGGTCCGAACGAAACGACGATCAAGACGTTGCCGCCTCGATAAAAGTCGAATTCGCCCTTGTCATTGGCAAAATGCGAACGCATTTCGTCGCCGACTGCCTCCTCCATGGCTTTGTTTATCTTTTTCAATCGTTCTCCGCGCACGACGGTAAGCACCATATCGCGTGAATTCATGGCGGTAGGCGCTTGCAATGCCGCGTCGGTTATTATTTCAAGCTTTTCGTCCTCTACATTTTGAGGCGTAAAGCTACGTATGCTCATTCTTTCATGTATGCATTCGATAGTATTCATCAGTGACATCCTCCGCAATTAGAACAATTGCCGGTACAGCTCGATTTTTTGCAATCGTTTACAAAAAGTTTACCGTTATACACCTGTTGCATTTCACCACCGCAAAACTTGCAAGGCGGATAATTGCCATCGGCATGCGCGACAAGCTCCTCGTAAGCCTTTCCGCATTTCTCACATTTAAGCTCGATCAAAGGCATATTGATCCCTCCCTATAAATTTTAGCACATTATGTCATCAATGTCAATAAAAAGCCTGAAATATTTTCTTTGCAAACATTAGTAAGCCGTGACGATAGCCTCGGCTTTAAGCTACGAATCCTTTACTTTTTGAATATTCCCAAGCTCTGTCAAATCAAAAATTCACATAAGCTACAATATGGCAAACAAAAAGATACCCTTTCGCAATGAAAAGGTATCTCCTTTATTTATGCTCAAAATTAAAGCTCGGCTATGACCTCGACTTCCACAAGCACATTTTTGGGAAGCGTCTTTACAGCCACGCACGAACGAGCGGGCTTGCTTACAAAATGCTTGCCATATACGCCGTTGAATGCGGCAAAGTCGCCCATATCGCTCAAAAAGCAGGTGGTCTTGAACACCTTATCGATAGAAGTACCTGCGGCGGCGAGCAAATTCTCCACGTTTACGCAAACCATTTCGGTCTGTTCCTCGATAGTCTTGCCCTTGATCTCGCCCGTTTTGGGATCGATGGGTATTTGTCCCGAGCAGTAAATAAGATTGTTTACTACCATTGCTTGCGAGTACGGTCCAATAGCGCCGGGGGCGCGGTCGGTTGTGATAACTTTCATAAAATATCCTCCTAAACGATTATATTAAAGCCGTTTCCGTGAAGGGTGGCTTTTATTGACTGAATATGCTCGAAATTGCGCGTTTCGAGTTCCATTTTAAGGTAACACGTGTCTATATCGCCGTTGGCGGCAAGGCGTTCGTGCTGTGCCGAGATCACGTTTGCACCGAGCTTTGCTATACACCCGATCGCTTCGCTGAACTGCCCCGGGGTGTCCTTCAATTGAATGGTGATCATGCAACGTCGTCCCGTATTCAATAAGCCTTGCGTAATTACGCGCGAAAGGCGATTGACGTCTATATTTCCGCCCGAGATAACACAGCAAACCTTTTTGTTTGTAAGCGGAAGTTTATTGAACATTGCCGCGGCGAGCGAAACCGCGCCCGCTCCCTCGGCAACGAGCTTTTTCTTTTCGATAAGCGTAAGCATTGCAGTGTAAATTTCCGCCTCGTTCACCGTGAATATCTCGTCCACATACTTTTTGCAAAGATCGAATGTTAGGTCGCCCGGTTGCTTTACGGCAATGCCGTCGGCAAGCGTATTTACCGAAGCGAGCTTGATCGCTCTGCCCTCTTTTATGGAGTTATACATGCTCGAAGCGTTGCTCGCCTGTACTCCGAATACCTTGATATCCGGCTTTATCTTTTTTGCCGCAAACGCCACGCCCGAAATAAGTCCGCCGCCGCCGACAGGTACGACTATTGCGTCAAGGTCGGGCATTTCGTTCAAGATTTCGAGCGAAAGGGTGCCCTGCCCGGCTATAACGTCCTCGTCGTCGAACGGATGAATAAAGGTATATCCATGCTCCTTTTGCAATTCGCGCGCCTTTTGATACGCGTCGTCATATACTCCCTTTACAAGGCAGATTTGAGCGCCATAGCTTCGAGTTGCCTCGATCTTCGATATGGGCGCGCCCTCGGGCAAGCAAATCAGCGCGGGGATACCGTATTTTTGAGCCGCAAGCGCAACACCTTGAGCATGATTGCCGGCAGAACAAGCGATAACGCCGCGCGCACGCTCCTCTGCCGATAACTTTGATATCTTGTAGTATGCGCCGCGAATTTTGAAAGAGCCCGTCACCTGCAAATTCTCTGTTTTTAGGTATACGTCGTTGTCGCATTCGATAGGCATGCGAAGTATATCGGTATTGTTTATTACCTTGCCGAGCACATTGCTCGCGTCCTTGACTTTGTCGAGAGTAAGCATATAATTTACCTCCTTTGGTTCATACTTATTTGAACGGATTTCGCGAGCCCGCCTTCCGACGTTTCGCGATATCTGCCCGAAAGATCCCTGCCCGTTTCATACATGGTTTTTACAATGGTATCAAACGAGATCTTTCGAGTAGTGTACAAAAAGCTGGATAAGTTGACCGCGTTGATAGCGCGCATTGCCGCCACCGCATTGCGTTCGATACATGGGATCTGAACGAGCCCGCACACGGGATCGCAAGTAAGCCCCAAATGGTGTTCGAGCGCCATTTCCGCCGCGTATTCGGTCTGTTCTATGCCCATTCCGAACAATTCGCAAAGCGCAGCCGCCGCCATAGAGCAAGCCGAACCTATTTCCGCCTGACAGCCGCATTCCGCGCCGCTTATGGAAGCGTTGGTCTTTATCAAATTGCCGATAAGTCCGCC
>CANQUR010000056.1 GCA_947627075.1 uncultured Clostridia bacterium | reverse complement strand
ACCTGTTTCACCCGTGGGACCGGTAGGACCGACGGGACCTGTTTCACCCGTGGGACCGGTAGGACCGACGGGACCTGTTTCACCCGTGGGACCTGTGGGACCGATAACGCTCAATCCTTCGGCACCTGTGGGACCGATAGGACCTGTAGCGCCCGTTGCACCCGTAGGACCGATAGGACCTGTAGCGCCCGTTGCACCCGTAGGACCGATGGGACCTGTAGCGCCCGTCGCGCCTGTCGCGCCTGTCGGACCGGTGACGCCAACGCTTGATCCCGCGGGACCTGTTGCGCCGGTTGCGCCCGTAGCTCCGGTGGGGCCCATAGGACCTGCGATACCTCTCGGACCCATGGGACCTACGGGACCCATAGGACCGCGCGGACCTCTCTGACATCCGCAGCTATTGTTGCAACAATTGTTCCAATCATTATAGCAACCGCATTGTTTTCTGCGACCGTTTTGATTATCATCACAACAGCTCATTGTGTTTTCCTCCTTTTGTACACTATATCTTATTGTTTTTTCGGCATATGTGTTACAAAAAAAGCGAAGCATTAAATAAAGCAGATCGGTCATCGGGTTTGATTTTAAGCGCCATATCGTTGTGATAACGCGCTTTTGAGTGATTTTTCAAATGCCAATAGCAATAGCATAAGCGAATATGGGGGATAAAGGAGTGCATATCCACAGAGGAAAAGGTTATACGTTCGTCGGCGATCAATGCCGTCAAAAAGCAAGCTTTTGCCGACTTGAAATCGTTTTCGGACAAATAAACGTCGCCGAGCTCGCATAGTAGCTCGGGCGCAAAGACAAAATGAAGTCCTTTCAAAAGCGTTTCGCGTTTTTTGTTCGTATCCGACCTAATGCGCGACAAAAACAGCGAGGCTTGCCCCAGATCGGGAGCAGAGCCGCCGCCGCTCAAAAATTTTTCCAGCCAAGTTTCGGCTTTATCATTCATTCCGTTATAATAAAGCTCGCTGCCGTAATAAAACGCTTCGCGACCCGAAAGGTCGCTTTCTTCAAGCATTTTTTCGAATATTCTCAAATTTCGTTTTGGATCGGATTTTTTTAATTTGTCGTGAACTATCGGTATGTTTTCGAAGATCACTTTTCCGCGTACTTCGATCGCTTCATGTACGCGTCCCTTAAAACGCAACCCCATTGCGCGTTTCAAAATTCGTTCTCGCCAATAGACGAGAGAGGGCGGTTCGCCCATGTGATAGGGAAGCATGACCACATCCGCGGACAAGTTTTTTTTGAGTTCGTTTAGTTTTTGCGCACGTTCTCCGGTGATTATATCGTCGGCGTCCAGCCACATAAGATAATCGCCTTTCGCGAGTGAAAAAGCATAATTTCGAGCCGCCGAAAAGTCGTCTATCCAATCGAAATGATAGACCTTGCAACCGGCGTCCGAAGCTATTTGAACGGTTCTGTCACGACTGCCGGAATCGACTATGATTATTTCATCGGCAAAAAGAGGAGCCGTTTGTAACACTCGCGGCAAGGTGAGCTCCTCGTCTTTAACTATCATGCAAAGGCTCAATGTATTCATATTTTATGATATACCGAGCCGAGATAATGTGTGTCAAAAAGCTTCGTGTTCTCTTATAGCGTAATGAGCTTCCGAAAGTTTAGGCGGCAACGTTCCGTCTGCCATTTTTTCTGAAAATTTTCTTATCAATCTGTTTGCTTCTTGAGCTTCCTCACTCGTCCATTCGAGAGAAAAACAGTGATTTCGAATGATCGATACCGTATAATAGCTTTCGAAATAAATGTCGTTTTCCTCAAGCTTTTTTATAAGAAATTCGGCTTGTCCGCCGCAAAAGATGTCCTTTTGAGCGTAGACCACAAATGTCGGCGGAAAGGCTTCGGTAATATACGGGAGAGGGGAGATATAATCCTTGTAACGATAATTATCGAAGCTTTCTTCTTGTATGCCCGTATATGCCGTAAATACCTTTTTATTGAGGTCCAAAACTATTCGGCGATCCAAAGTATGATTTATGTCATAGAGCCCGCAATTCAATATTGTTGCGCTTAATTTTATTTTCGGCTTTACCTTAAAAGCTTTTTGCAATTGCTCGTTTGTGCATATAGCCGCAAGCATCGAGGCATAGTAAGCGCCTGCGGAATCTCCGTATACGGCTACTTTTGTTAGGTCGAGTCTCAATCTGCGTGCGTTAGCTACTACCCAATTCAAAGCAGATACCAAATGCACAATCGGGGTGGGAAACTTGTAATCGGGGCAAAGTCCGTAATTTACGTTGACAACAAAGAATCCGTCCGACGCGAACCAGTCGCACAGCGCTCTGCGATATTCCTTGCCGCCCGCCATAAAGCCCCCGCCGTGTATATTGAATATAACGGGATACAGACCTTTCTTTTTTGGCATATAGTGATAATCGAGGAGGCACGTCTTAATGTTGGCGTCGCTGTAAAGCACATCTTTTGTCACGACGATGTTTTCAATGCCTTCGATCTCTATGCTTTTGTTTTGTTTTCTGTTAAAAGCAATATCTATCGCTTCGAATACAAATTTTGCTATGTCCATAAATTTTCTCCGATTTTTATTGACCTATGTATAATTATATCATGTTTTTTCAAGAAGTAAAAGCGATTTGGTAAATAATCATAAATTACAACTAAATTTACTCAAAGCATGAATGTCACGATATAAAAATGCTCAAATGCTTGCATTTTGGTATTTATTATGCTAAAATATACGTAACCGTTTTTTCGGCTTCGGCATATAAAAAAGAGGAATGGGCATTGGACGAAAAGATCAGATTTATGCGAGCGGCGATAAAAGAAGCGCTCAAAGCGGAAAAGGCAGATGAGGTTCCGGTCGGCGCAGTCGTCGTGTTGGACGGGAAGATCGTTTCTCGCGCGTACAATAAGCGGAATACGGATCGAGACGGGACGGCGCACGCCGAGATTTTGGCGTTGAAAAAGGCGGGCAAAAAGCTTAACAGATGGAATCTTACCGGTTGCGATCTGTATGTTACGCTCGAACCGTGCGCAATGTGCGCGGGCGCCGCAGTAAATTCGCGTATAAAAAGGATTTTTTTCGGGGCATATGATAAGCGTTACGGCTGTTGCGGGTCGATCATGAATGTTACGGATTCCGGGCTCAATCACAAAGTGGAGGTGCAAGGAGGCGTAATGGAAGCCGAATGTGCCGAAATGCTTTCGTCGTTTTTCAAAAAACTACGAGAAAGAAGCAAAAAATCGGAGCAAACAAATTGACATCGCTTAAAGGAAATTGTATAATTATATTATGGACAATATTTGCGGGATCGTATTAAAGGTCTCTTACCCGAATATGGGCGATACCTCTGTCATAGAAATTTTGGGCAAAACCATGATGGAATGGGTTTGCTTTTCTCTTGGTGACAACTTTTGCGGTTCCGTAGCGTACAGCGACAGTACGCCTTTACCCATTTTGGTACGTCCGTATGTCAAGAAGGATACCGACTATACCGTGGTTTTGTTTTCGGATACGCCGCTCATTTCGCGTAAGACCGTGCTCGACGCAGTATCGGTGCTCAAATTAAAGGATCTGAATGTTCTTAAAATGACGCGCGGCTATGTTTTCAAAACGCAGTTTTTACTTGGCGTAGATAGGATATACAGTGAAAATCCGTACTATTTCGACGAAGAAGACTTTATGACCGCGTTCAACTTCAAGCAGGTCGCGCTTGTCTCGGATGCACTTCGCAATCGTATAATTTCTTATCATATGAATCAAGGCGTGCAGTTCGACGATATCGCCTCTACATTTGTGGGGTGTGATGTGATAATAGCAAAAGGCGTGCATATAGGACCGGGCAATATCATAAAAGGTAAGACCATCATAAAAGAGCACGCGCGGATAGGCAGTCACAATACGATAGACGATTCCGTTATAGAAAGCGGCGCCTTTCTAACATATGTCGGCGACGCGGAAGTGGGAAGTTCTTGCAACCTCGGTTGCGGAGTTGTCATTGCCAATTACGACGGAAAAAATAAACATAAAACCGTTATCGGGGACAATGCGTTTATAGGTAGCAATTGCAATCTGATCGCACCGCTCAATGTCGGAGACGGCGCTTTTGTAGCGGCAGGCTCAACCATCACAGATTCGGTGCCGGAAAATGCGCTTGCCATAGCCAGAGAAAGGCAGATCGTCAAGCCCGATTGGAGAAATAAAAATGTTTAATGCATTTTATTATATACAAATGGAGGATTTATGGTTACGCGTGGTAACACATTAAAGCTATTTGCTTGCAACGGCTGTCCCGAGCTTGCAAAGGAGATCGCAAAAAAGCTCGATCTTGAGTTGGGACAGATCCATGTCGGAAAATTCAGCGACGGAGAAATTTCGGTACATATCGACGAATCGGTCCGTGGAGCGGACGTATTTGTAATACAGTCGACCTCGGCGCCCGTCAACGACAATCTTATGGAATTGCTCGTTACGATCGATGCGCTCAAACGTGCGTCGGCGGGCAGAATAAATGCCGTTATTCCGTATTTCGGATATGCAAGGCAAGATCGTAAGGCAATGGCGCACGATCCGATCACGGCAAAACTCGTTGCAGATCTTATTCAAACGGCGGGCGCGGACAGGGTACTTACCATGGACCTACATGCGGCGCAGATACAAGGCTTTTTCAAGATACCCGTAGATCATCTTCTCGGACTTGCCGTACTCAAAAAGGCAATATGCAAAGAGGATTTTGTAAAGGACGACGACTTTGTGGTAGTTTCTCCCGACGTAGGCTCGGTAGCGCGGGCAAGACAGCTCGCGGCACGTCTCAATGCTCCGCTCGCGATAGTGGACAAGCGTCGCCCCAAGGCTAACGTAATGGAGGTCATGAACATAATAGGCGACGTTGAGGGCAAGACCTGCCTTATGATCGACGATATGATCGATACGGCAGGTACAATAGTTCAAGGCGCTCAGGCGCTTATCGAAGTGGGCAAGGCAAAGCGCGTATTTGCTTGTTGTACTCATGGAGTATTGAGCGGTCCCGCTATCGAAAGACTCAAAAATTCAGTTATCGAAAAGCTTTTTGTGCTTAATACCATCGAGATACCCGAGGAGAAGAAGTTTGATAAACTCAAGCTCGTAAGCGTTGCGCCTATTTTCGCCGACGCTATTCGAAGCATTTATGAGGAGACTTCGGTATCCAAACTTTACGACTGATAAAATCCTATAAAATAATAAAAAAGACGTAACTTAATTAAGTTGCGTCTTTTTATGTTAGCTTTGAGCTATAAATCAACTTTATGCGCATATCACAGTGGCTTCGACTTCTTTGCCGTTTCGAAGCACCTTGAAAACGACTGCGTCGCCGGGGGATGAACTCAAAAGCGCGTCTATAACATGAAATTGTCGCGTGACTCGGATTTCTTTGTCCAGTTTTACCGATGTAATTATATCTCCCGTTTGCAGTATCCCGGAAGCTGCTCCTTCTACCGAACGCACGGCGATCGTTTCGGATATTCTTGCGCGTCCGTTTTCATCAAGATAGCAGGTGGAACTTTTTATCTCCAATGTTATTCCGACAATGCCTTTTTTGAAGACGATATTTTTGAGTATATTTTCGGCGACTGCCGTAGCGACGGCAGATGGTATGGCATAAGCCATGTTTTCGATGGTATTGTCCGAAGATTTGGCATTTACTATACCTATCAAATTACCTTGCGAATCAAACAGTCCTCCGCCGCTGTTGCCCGAATTGACCGCTGCGTCGATACGCATTACGCGCATAGTGACCGAAGCGGAAGGATTTTCTATATCGCTCATGGCAATATATTCCGAATCCACGCTTATAATGCCTTCGGTCGCAGAAAGCCCTTGTCCTGCGGGATTGCCTATGGCGATCGCCGTCTGCCCGACGGTTACTTCGTTGGAGTCGGCTACCGTCACCGCGACAGGAAAATCGGAAGAAAAGTACGAATTTTCCACTTCGAGCACGGCGATGTCGTATTCGGCGGATCCCCCCACAAAAGTCGCGTCTAATTTGTTTCCGTCATAGGGGATTATGGATATCAAACCGGAGATCTTTGATTGAGTCACGCTTTCCGAGCTGTAAACGACGTGATAGTTGGTGATTATGTAAGCGCTTCCGCTCGTTTTGTTTATTTTATAAATTACGCCCGCACCGGCTTGTGCATAAGATCTGGTCAAAAAACTCGAACTGTTTCTTGTGAATTCGCAATAAACTATGACTGCGCTGCGAAGCCCTTTCGTTATGGCTTCCGAATTATCTATAGCTTCATCGTAATCCATAAATTCATGCAAAAAGTCGAGATAATTTCCTTCAAAGCCGTTTTGCAATGCTTCGTTATAGATGTCTTTTATAGTCAAATCCTTGCCGTCGGTGCCGTTTTTGCCTTGCAGGGACATCAACCATTGTTCCTCGGTGCCCTCGAATCCGTTTTGGACGGCGATATCATAAGCCGAGATCGAATTACAGCCTACAATAGCGGCAAAGCAAATAACGATAATGACTGTCAAAAGTATGCTTTTTACTTTTTTCATTATAAAACTCCTTTCTTTTATTATATACGATTTTCCGAAAGTAAGGTTGAAAATTGCAACACAAAATACTGAATTTTTAGCGAAAATGTGATTTTTATCCTATGTGCGTTATAAAATATTATTAAATTGAAAAGCTCTTGACATTAAATGTCATCGGTGCTATAATTATCAAAAAGCATAAAAGGAGAAATGATATGTTTTTATCTGCGATCCAATCTTGGATAATTTGGGTGATAGTGATCGCCGTAGTGGTTTTGATATTAGGCATAATAATTTGGGCGATCTCGACGCGTAACTCGCTTGTTGCGCTCGGCAATAACGTCGACGAAGGTTTTTCGACAATAGACGTTTACCTTAAAAAAAGGTGGGATCTTATTCCCAATTTGGTCGAAACCGTAAAAGGCTATGCCGCGCATGAAAGCGAAACGTTCAAAAAGGTGGTCGAAGCGCGCAATGCGGCAATGAACGCAAACGGCGCAGAAGCCAAAATAGCCGCTGAAAACGCGTTGAGCGGGACTTTGAAAACCTTATTCGCTTTGCAAGAGGCTTATCCCGACCTCAAAGCCAATACGCAGTTTACCATGTTGCAAAACCAGCTTACTTCCATCGAAAACGATATTGCTCAACACCGCAAATACTACAATGCGACGGTAAAGCAATTCAACAACAAGATAATGTTTTTCCCGTCCAATCTTATAGCGAAAACCATGCATTTGAGCAAAAAGCCGTACTTTGAGGCGGACGAGAGCGAAAGAGAAAACGTACAGGTTAAATTTTAATGAAAAAGACAATAGCTGTGATCGTTACCATATTCGTCATCTTTGTGGGATTGACGATAGTTTTGTCGTTGAACTCACCTTTTTCGGGTGGAAACGACTTGTATTCGGGCATAGTAGATAACGATTTCGAAATTGTAGAGGCACTTTACGACATAGACGTATCCGAAGATCGTTCTGCACGGGTCGAGGAGCATATCACCGTGCGGTTTTTGCGCGACAACAAGCGCGGAATAATACGCGATCTGCCTACAAACAGCGGCGAGCAATATTACGATATTACTTTGGAAGGCGACGAAGATGAATATTATGTAAAGCCGGAAGACGACTTTATAAGTATTTATACGGGCAACGATTATATAGCAAAGTACGATCATGGCGAACAGGTAACCTATATCTTCAAATACATCGTGGTTCCGCCCGTGAGGACAGTAGGCAACACGAATTACTATATGAATATCGTGCCGTTTGGCTGGGCAACGAGTCAAAGCAACGTAACTGTGGATATGAAATTCCCATATGATATAAATGATATCGAGATTTTCAAGGGCAGATACGGCACGACCGATATAATAAGTTCCGATTTGTACAGCGTCAGCGGCAATGAATTGACGATGAAAATAGATAAGCTCATACCGTTTAACGGAGTGACCGTAGACGTCGAGCTCGGACGCAAATTCAACGGCAATTTCAGCTTGCCGGGGATTTTGGCTATTCTCGTCTCGATCATAGTAATAGGCGTGGCGATATGCATAAAGCTGTTAGTATTGAAGGACAGAAGGATATTCCCCGTACTCAATGCAAATCCTCCTTTCGATAACGGAGCAGAGATAGATCCCGCCGAAATGGGATATCTTATCGATAGAAATTGCGAAGCGAAGGATATAACGGCGCTTATCTTCTATTTTGCGTCAAAGGGGCTTTTGAAAATCGAAAAAGACGGATTTGATGAATTTACCTTGATAAAAACTGGTGAATTGGATACGCTTTCGCATCATCAGAGAACTATCTTTAATGGATTGTTCGCAACCGGAGACAAGGTGACAATATCTCAGTTGAAAAATAGGTTCTACGATAAGATAGCCGGCGCTTCGGCTGAGATCAAAAACAAATATGCCGGCAAGATAGTAGAGGGATCGTCTAAAGCAGGAGCTATAACGACTGCGGTAGTTTGCACGATCGCGCTGTTTGCCCTCATGGTGTGCATGATGATCAGGATCAATCCTACCTATGTGATAAGAGGCGGATTGTTCGCGCTGGTCTTTTTTGCGATCGCCGTTGTAATCGGCTTTGTTTTCGGACGTGACACGTTTAATATCAAGCATAAGAAGTCCCAAAATAAACTTCTGATAAGGTGCTCTATAGCCGCCATTGTTGCAATGGCTGTATCTTTCTTTGCCGCATTGTTCCTTCTAAACGGCGTATTTCCGTTTTATGGGGTAGTGATACTTGTGGCGGCTCACATTTTGCTCGGTTTTGTGTGCGGGCTTATTGAACGCAAAACAGAATATTATGCTTCGCTTATGAACGAGATAACCGGCTTTAAGCAATTTATCGAGACAGCCGAAAAAGAAAAACTCGAGGCAATGCTCGAGGAAGATCCGCAATATTATTATAATATTTTGCCTTATGCTAACGTACTCGGCGTAAGCGACAAATGGGAGAATAAGTTCGAAGAACTCGAAAGCGTTCCGCCTCCGACATATTACTACGGCGGTCCGGATATATTTGACTTCATGCTCTTTAACTCCATGTTCCGTAGCTCCTTTACTTCGTTTACGAGCGCAATGATCTCTCGTCCGAGTAGCTCGTCGTATAGCGGCGGAGGAGGACACTTCGGTGGATTCGGAGGCTTTGGCGGCGGCTTCGGCGGCGGAGGCTTTGGCGGTGGCGGCGGCAGAAGCAGATAGAATATTTAACATTTCTAAAGGCTTCCCCCGCGAATAACGTATGAATAGAAAACGAAAGTAATTATCGGGGGAGCTCCGCCGAGAGGCGGTGAGGAGGGTCTAATTGGCCCCAATCATGGCTTCCCCTTAAAGAGGAAGCCTTTTTGCCATCCGAATTTCCATAATACCTTATGTTTTAACGATAACCTTTCGAAAGGCTTCCCCGCGTTTTGCTTTTTGCCCTCATAGCTCGGACATAGCCAATGCGACCAACCAAATAAAGGCTTCCCCCGCGAATAAAGCTCGCAAATACCTAAAAGTACATATCGGGGGGCTCCGCCGAGAGGCGGTGAGGAGGG
>CANQUR010000055.1 GCA_947627075.1 uncultured Clostridia bacterium | reverse complement strand
CACGCCATCGCCGCCAACACCGAAATGACGATCCGACATTGTAGCGGCAAGCTCACTCATGTTTTCGATCGTAACATTAAAGCAATCGACAAATATATAGTCATTGCCCGCACCATGCATCTTTATGAATTTCATAACATCCTCCGCATTTATCCTTTATGCATAAAATCCGAAGGATGCTACAATCACGCAAACAATTCGGCGAATTGATTTTTTATACTGTCAAAGAGCTTTTCACTTTCTTCCGGTCCGCTTTGCGCCGAAAGATATAATTTTATCAACGGTTCCGTTCCGGAAGGTCTTATGATGACTTTACCGCCTTCGAACGCATACATGATCATGTTTGCGGGCGTAAAGCCAACATCATCTACAAGATAATCTATCGTCTTATCTACTTTTTTTCCGGCTATTGTGTCAAGAGGACGATCCCTCAAACCTTGAAGCAATGCTTTCATTTTAGCGTCACCTTCCTCGCCTTCAAACCTAAAGGAAATTTGAGTATTTGAGCAATAGCCGTATTTTTCATAAATTTCTTTTAGCTTATCGCCAAAGGTTTTTCCTTCTTTTTTAAGTTCATCGGCTATGATCGCCATAATTTTCGATGCGACCACGGCATCTTTATCACGGACATGAGTTCCTATAAGATAGCCTTGGCTCTCCTCAAAACCGAGCAAAAATCTGTTTGCCTCACCCTTTTCTTCTAAATCGTTGATCACATTGCCTATATATTTGAAGCCTGTAGGCACATTGATGATTTTCGCGCCGTTATTTTCAGCGATCTTTTCGACTAAATCCGTGCTGACGACTGTCTTTACTATGATAGGCGAAGTATTTTCGATATTTCGAAGCAAATATTCGCTCATTAAAATACCTATTTCATTACCGCTCAAAATAACTTCTTTGTCGCCATCCAAATAAGCTATTCCTATACGATCGGCGTCCGGATCGGACGCTATAAGCACATCCGCGCAAGAGCTTTTAAGAAGTTTTATTCCGCACTTAAGCGCCTCTTTTTTTTCCGGATTTGGCACCGGACAAGTAATAAATTTGCCGCTCGGCTCACACTGCTCCGGAACAAAAATTGTCTTACATCCTATGCTTTCAAGCATTTTGGGTATCAAGCGATAACCCGTGCCGTTAAGCGGAGTATAGACCGCTGTTATATTTACTTTTTTAGGACAAATTTTTTCTATTTGAGCAAGATATTCGTCCTCAAGCTCATACGGAGTATATGAAATATTTCCGCGTTTAAAATAGTAATCAAAACTATGCGCACGCAATCTGAATGCGTCTAATTTCGATATAATTGCCGCAATTTCTTTTGTTTCGTCGTCACGAAGCTGACAACCTGTTTTGTCGTAAACTTTATATCCGTTATATTCACGCGGATTATGGCTTGCCGTGATCATTATGCCTATATCGGCTTGCAGATGTCGAGTCGCAAATGACAAAAACGGAGTCGGCATCAATTCCGGCGTAATGTATATATTCATATCGGAAGCGGCAAAGATACTTGCGGCTTCTTGCGCAAAGACATCGGAATTGATACGACTATCGTAACTTATCACGGCTTTTTTCATGCCGTGTACCTTCATATACAAAACGACGCCTTGAGTTATTTTGCGTACAGTGTAAATATTGAGTCTGTTAGTTCCTACTCCCATGATACCTCGTATCCCGGCAGTACCGAACTCAAGCTCCTTATAAAATGATTCGTTTTTTTCTTCTTCGGTCATTTTCATAAGCTCTTTATGGAGCTTTCTGTCCTTGACCTTCTTTTTCCAAATTTCATATTTTTCAGTATAACTCATTACGATTCCTCACTTATCGTCGCAACATAATTAACCTTTGATAAGTCCAAGCTCCTTTGCCTTTTCCGTAAGCTCCTCCCTGAATTTAGGATGAGCAATGGAAATGATAGCCTTTGCCCTATCGGCTACGGATAATCCGCGCAAATTGACTACGCCGTATTCGGTTACAAGATATTGAACGTCGTTGCGAGAAAGCGAAACGGTAGCACCCGGCTTTAATGTGGGCACAATACGACTGATCTCTTTTCTTTCATCTCCGTTACCCGTACGAACATTTGCGGTCGAATAAAGCGCTATAAAGGCTCTACCGCCCTTTGACATCTGCGCCCCGATAGCCGTATCCGCCTGTCCGCCGGTACCGCTGTATTGCTTTGTTCCCAAACTCTCGCTACAACACTGTCCCGAAAGATCGACTTCGAGCGTGGTGTTTATGGAAACTTGATTATCGTTCTTTGCAAGAGTTTCGTAAGCGTTGCAATAGCTGCAATTCATAACAAGCACGTCGGGATTGTTATTTACAAAATCGTATACCTTGTTTGTACCCATAACTATACTTGTAACTATTTTGCCCGGGTGGAGAGTCTTTTTACTGCCATTTACTATACCCTTTTTTGCCAACTCGGCAACGCCGTCGCCCAAAAGCTCGGTATGGATCCCGAGATCCTTTTTTGTTTCAAGAAATTGCACTACGGAATTGGGAATGGAACCGATACCGATTTGAAGATTATCTCCGTCCTTTATAAATTGTGAAATATAGCCGCCTATGATCTTGTCCTTTTCGTTTACGGGCGCAGGATTGTCTTGAAGCATGGGAAAATCGACGGGAACATAATAATCGACATCCGATTCGTCTATGATCGCATCGCCGTACGTAAACGGCATATTTGGATTTACCTCCATGATAACCGTTTTGGCGCGCTTCATGACCTCGCGATCGTATATGTCGCTAAGTCCGAGCGAAATCTTGCCGTCTTTATTGGGAGGTGTGCATGAACCAACGAACAAGTCGGGATCTCCGCCTGCGCAAATGGTAATTGCCGTTTTGCGAAGGTGTGTGGGCGCATAAGATACAGTATCAAGAGTGTTGTACGCATTACGCATTGGTCCCGAGAAGAATAAACTGTTGATTTTTATATTGTTTCCGTATTCTCTCTTTTCAAGGAACGGATATGACCTTAATGTAAGACACATCCAAATACTGAGTCCGCGATCCTTATCCAAAATTTTATGTAAATTGCTCAAAAACGCCTGAGGTTCAACGGTACCGTCGCCCACAGCGATTTTGTAGTTGTCTTTTACGAGAGCAAGCGCTTCGTCGATAGTAATTGTCTTTGCCATAATAAATTCTCCTATAAATATTTTACGTTTTATTATAATAAATTTTGCGGTATAAAGTCAATTGATTTTAATGCTGTTTTTACCTTTTTCACACTTCATCAGAAATAATTTTCACCATTTAACTTTCGAATATGCGACCGATCGAGAACAAAAGCCCCTCGGCGTTCTTCTTGCCTATGATCTGCACTCCGACAGTCAAACCGTCTTGCCTTTTATAACACGGAATGCTGATTGCCGGAAGCCCCGCTATGCTGGGCGGTTGAGTGAAGATATCCGAATAAACGATTTCTTTTGCACTTCTCGAATCCGAAAACTTAAAAGCCACGCTTGGTGCAGACGGAGAAATTATAACGTCGCATTTATCGAGGGCATCGTAAAGTTCTTTTTTGATTTTGCTTTTTACGCGTTTTGCCTTTTCTATAATTTCGGGATGAGCGAGAACGTACTCTCCGACCAAGATCCTCTTTTTTACTTCCTTGCCGAGATTGCTTTCGCGTGAATCGGGCGTACCTATAAGGCGAAGATTATTTGCCGATTGCACATTACCAAGCACAAGATATGTAGCAAACGCCGCGCTTACGGACGGCGCCGAGATCTCAACGAACGAGCCTACCGGCTTAAGGATATCCTTTGCTCTTTCGATTACTTTTATTGTATCGTCGTTATAATAGTTTTCATATTCCTTTATAAAACCTATTTTAAGTCCATGACAATCGCATACTTCCGTATGCTTTCCGCTTAAAATTTCGAACAACAATTTGCAATCATCGACATTTCTCGTCAAAGGTCCTATTTGATCCATATCCTGCGACAAAGCGTACATTCCGCTTCCGTCTATACTGCCGAACGTGGGTTTAAGCCCCACTACTCCGCAATAAGAAGCAGGCTGCCGTATGCTTCCGCCCGTGTCCGAGCCGAGCGCAGCCGCAACAAGTCCCGCGCTTACGGCAGCAGCCGAGCCTCCGCTACTTCCCCCCGGAACGCAATCGAAATTCAACGGATTGTGCACCGAACCGAAAGCCGAAGTAGTATTTGACGAACCCATTGCAAATTCGTCCATATTGGTTTTACCTATAATGATCGCCCCTTCGGCTTTGAGCCTTTTAACCGCTTCGCAATCTTCATAATCCGGGTGAGCATTTTTGAGTAAAGCCGAGCCGCAGGTCGTTATACTTCCTTTGTAACGCATATTGTCCTTAATTGCGATCGGGATACCCGCAAGCCGACCGTTAAAACCCGCCTTGATTTTTTCGTCCATCGCCCTTGCCTGTTCCGTCGCGTCAAGCAACGAAATAAAGCAATTAAGGTTGCTTCTATTTATTCTACTTAAAATATCGAGAGTAATTTCTTCCGATGAAACCACTCCCGATATTATCTTTTGTCTTAAATCAGCAATTCGATCATAGCTCATACGTATCTCCGTCATGATCGTCAAGTATCGTCAACGAATTGAGGGCGCCGATCACCATTTCATACAATTCTTCGTAATCTTCACCTTTAACCAAATTTGCTTTTTCGATCATGCTGTCAAACTCTTGCTTTGTCATGATAAAATTATACAACGAAATCGCATTTTCGTCAACGAATTTGCCCCCTTGACATAAATAAAAATACGTAGTATAATCAATATATATGTATCCATATCTATTTCATTCGGAATATTTGCCATCGTATGTCGTACTTATATGCATAGGTGTTCTCGTCGCATTGATCATGTTTCGCGTAATTTGCTTTAAGCTTTCGCTGCCTGAAAAGAGCTTTCGCTTTTACGGAATAATTATCGTTGTGTCTATCGGGCTCGGCTTTGTTTTTGCGCGGCTGTTTCAAATGCTTTACAATTATTTGGAAACAGGCGATATAGGAACGGGCATCACCTTTTTGGGCGGACTTATAGGCGGCGTGGCAACATTCATTTTGCTGTTTGCGCTGTTTGGAAAGAATTATCGAAAAGACTTTTTTAAAGTCGTAAATATCGCCATGCCATGTATCGCTATCGGTCACTTTTTCGGTCGGATCGGATGCTTTTTGGCGGGTTGTTGTTATGGCAAAAAAACGGACTTTTTGGGAGTAAGGTTCGTAGAAAAAATAACGACTACGGGCGAATGGATTTATGGCGATCCACGCGTTCCGACGCAACTTATAGAGGCATTGCTACTGATTATGTTAGGCATAACATTGCTTATAGTCATTTTCAGCTTCAAAAAATCGGAATATTCCGCTGTCATTTACCTTTATACCTACTCCATATTCAGATTCATTATCGAATTTGTAAGGGACGATCCCCGAGGCGCATTTTTGTTCGGGTTATCGCCGAGCCAAATAATATCGATCATTATGTTTATAGGCGCGATCGCGTTGAATATAATAGTCATACGGCATAACAAGAAACCGGAAATGGAAAAACCACGTATGTAACGTGGTTTTTTTGTTGAACCTTATTGCCTATTTAATTGTGATTATTGATTAGTAAGCCAAAGCGGATTGATACTTACGCTATTAGACCATAAATCATTTCCGGCTGCGTCCTCTATAACCAAATCGACGCGAATACCTTTGAAAACATACGTCGTCGACGATTTGTTATCATAAACGCAAGTAAATGTTAATGTTTTTATATGGACTTCGTCATAAGCTGCCGTACCAATGGGAATAAAGGTTTGTAGCTCGGAAGTCTCTGTTTTTGAAGTCTTTTGTACTATCAACACACCTTCGTTGAGCGTGATATTTTGTGGACTGCCGGATGAATTGTTTACAACTATATCACCGCTTTTGCTAACTTTCATGGTAAGACCATCACCGTATGTTGCGCTATTGAATGTTATAGAAGCGTATCCATTTTTATCAAACTCCGGATCGGAACTAAATGATTTTTTAACCTTTTTTGAATCCACAGCAAAATTTTCGCCATATCGGAGTTCGTTGGTTATGACTTGCATAACGTCCGAGCCAAGGACTGCCGCTTTGGAAACTGCCATCATTTTTTCGCCCGTTCCAAATAGTCCGGAAGTGCCTACGGCCGCCATAGATACGAATACCGCAAGAATAGCTACGGCAATCAACACCTCTACAACGGTAAAGCCTTTATTGAAAAGTGTTTTTCTTCTCATAGCCCACTCCTACTTTGTATAATCATATTTATAAAGCGACAAATCTTCGTCATCGGTGCCATATCGATCGGCTTGTACAGTGATATCTTCTGAATCGGCTTGTACGTTTCCTAACGTAACATTCAAGGTACCATCCGGTTTATCGGCTGTTTCTATCTTTTGAATAGTGTCATAAAATTCCTTATCTTTAGCTTGAGCGCTTGTATTGAGATCGAATGAAACGCTGTACAAGGACGCAACAAGAAAACATCCTAAAGCTACAATAAGCACAGCAATTAAGAGTTCTACAAAGGACTCGCCTTTTTTTGAATTAAGTTTTTTTATAAGCTTTTTCATGCAACCCCTCCTTATACCGAAGCATCGTCTATTAATTTATTTAATTGAGCATACAAACCACTTTGACCATCTTCACCGAAAATAATCGTCTGAAAATCCGTCAAACATTTCTTAAACGTTTCTAAAACATTCTCATCTATCTTATTAGTGTGTTTTCCGTTTTCACATGCTTCTATGATAATATCTAAAGGAGATTTACTTTCTTTAGTAGATAACAAAAATTTCAAACTACTACATATTTTTTGTGCTGTAAGTGTATCCAATTTATCAGTCGAAAGTGCATCAAGGACAGTCTTTATGTTATCTTGTAAATCTTTAATTGTTGTCTTTAATACGTTATAATCGCCTGTGTCACTATTAAATCCACTATTCCCCGATGTTTTATCAAGTACCGCATTAAAAGTCGTTATTCCGGCTTGCACAGTATCTGTCGCCGTTTGCAATCCGTTAAAAACAATTTTTGCTTCTTCGTTTGGATCGGAAGGCGTATCGCCACCCGATGGTTCGGGCGGTGGCGTCGGAGTGGTAGAAGATGAATTTTCCGGTATTATAGCTTCACCACGAGATATAGTTGCATTCTCCTTTTTCCAGTTTACCGTAACTACCCTAGTTTGTTTTATTGTCTGCGTTCCGCCGGTACCCGTTCCTACGTCATAAACAGGAGCGTCTGAACCGGTTTCTACATCGACCAACGCTTTCCAATACACATTTACCGCAAACATAGTTTGATCACTGTCGCCATTAATAGCCGACTCGCCGTCGATTAACTCATTATCGCCCTTAACGGAAAACGACATAATGATATCGAAGTTACCGGTCATAATAAGTTTTGCCTGTACTTCGCCAAATGTAGCGCTACTTGTACTGATAGTAAAGGGAAATACCAAAGCTTCGGGATTGGTTGGTCTAAAGTCTTTAACTTCAATATCGGGATCGGATCCGTCTCCGTTTCTCAATGTGGAATACCACTCTTGCGGGACGGCAAGATACGGCATAAGATAATCGCACCAACCCTTTATACTATTGTACATATTGCTCTTTTCTAAAATATGTCTATTATTTTTAGCCAATACACCTTCATCGGATTTCGACTTGATTTCGATTGAGCTATTCCCCAAGTCCGAATTAACTGCCCATCTTCCGTCATTTTTATAATAACTTTTAGTCGTTTTATCAATAGCAAGAAAATTTAATTTATAACCATCATATTGTGGGTGATCGTTTTGAGGGTCGTTAGTATAATCCCAATTTCGCTCATAGGTGTACTGGATTTCGGAAGAAATATACCTTGAATTATCCATAAGATCGAGCATTAAATTGGCTGCGGAAGTGACCGTATAATACGGCTGTTGCTCCTTTGCGCTATGAGCAAAACGACCCGCATTTGCAGTTGCCATAATTATTGCGGACGCACCGCCGAGTGCCAACAACATAAAAATCATTATGGCAATGATAATTGCCGCGCCTCGTTTGCCGTTAAGTTTTTTGAAAATGTGTTTCATTAATTTGTTTCCCTTTCTCTCGCAACTGCTTCTTTTAACATTTCAATAGTGAAGTTACTTAACGAATCGTTACTACCTCCACCAAGCAATTCACGTAATAAACGCATACCCCAATAATTACCATCCTGTTCCATCGTTATAGTATTGCCCGCCTCATCTACAGCGTCTACAACGTTCTTTACGCCACCGATTATACAATAAGCATAAACAGATGAGCGCCTCCTATAAATGTCTGTATTCGGCTTTTTAGCTGCAATCCAATCTTCTATCGTTGAATTACTATATTCAGAAAGATCCGATTCACCCGTAGTTGAGTCGAAAATTTCCCAAAGATCATGATAAACCGCTTTAGTTTCTTTTAATTGAGAATCAATATTAGCCAACTCCGTCTCCGTAGGTGAAGTTTCGTAAGCCTTAACAAGCGTAATCAATTCGGTTAATTGTTCCTCGGCATTAGTAACCAAATAATTTATAAGACTTTTATATTTATTCATATCCGTGGTTTTCCAATAATTTTTACCATCGGCTGAAAGTGTTTTGATAAGCCCAAGTTCATCCTTTATCCATTCAAGCGTAGCACTGAATGCACCCGTATAGTGATAAGCATGACCCGTTTGAGGATCCGTCGCCCAAAGGTCGTCGGTTAGCCAATCTCCATAGTGGAACAATACGCCCGTAGCTCGGCTTCCACCACTGATTGCAAGTCCGGTGCACATAATAAACGGATAATATTTGGTATAATCATTTTCCGTGTATGGGAATACGTTGTTGGTTATGTCGTTATCGAGATCGACATAAGTGTGGTTGGTAAAGGAATCACTATAACCTTTTACATCGTTATAGTCATATTCGAAATCGCCGTCGATATATCCCCTTTGACGGATCGTACGCAATTCAAATGCCGAATATATGCGGTGACCCGAATCATGGCCGCCCCATTCGCTTCCGAGAATCGCTTCAAGATCTTTTATGCTTGCATCGACAAGACCACTTATGCTTTCATATTTGGTTTTTTGAGTTTCATCTTTAATCTTACTTGTATCGAGGCTGAGATAATATTCGAGTCTATCCATTACGCTTTCTACACCCGAATTAAGCTCCACTCCCATTATTTGGATCTGATCTCGTACATCTTTTAATGCGTCTCGGAGCTTTCGAGTACCATAATCAGAACTTGAAGTATTCGTAGTAGGAATTGTTCCGTTTTTATCTATAGCAACTTCAAAATCTTTTACTCCCCCCGTCATTCTATATGTTTTTGAAGTCTTGTCATAACTAATTTTTACTTCTAATAATTCTTCAATATGACCATGCAATCCGTCCGGATCCTCAGTATAATATCCATTCTCTTCTAATAATTTGATCGTTTTCGAAGAGAGATCATAGGACTCATTAGCATCGGCATTGAATATATGATATAGATCGTTATAATAAGCATAGGCATCGTCGATGGCATCTTGCATTGCCTCGGGCGTTGTTGTAGGCGAAGGCGTCGTGACCCCATTAAGTATTGTCTGCAAATTTTCCAAAGCTTTTTGCGCTTCTGTTGCCAAAGTCGTTATCATATTCACATAC
>CANQUR010000054.1 GCA_947627075.1 uncultured Clostridia bacterium | reverse complement strand
GCTCAAGGCATATAATGAAAATATGCCTTTAACGAATGAGTCGGCGATAGAAGATTTGATCAAAAGAACTTCCATAGATATTAAATCGGGCGCAAACGGCTCGATAGTATATCTTGACGGCAAAGACGTGAGCAAGGAGATAAGACAGCATCATATCTCGAAAATGGCGAGTGACATTTCCGCGATCAAATGCGTACGTATATATATGGTGGATCTTCAACGAAAGATCGCGTCACAGCGAGATTCGGTTTTGGACGGGCGCGATATAGGAACTGTGGTTTTACCAAATGCCGAATATAAATTTTATCTTACGGCGTCTGTTGACGTTCGCGCAAAAAGGAGATATGACGAGCTTGTAGCGCGCGGAGAAAATTGCGACGAAGCGCAGATCAAAGATGATATAATAAAACGTGATTACAATGATATGCATAGGCAACATTCGCCGCTAAAAAAAGCCGATGATGCAGTTGAGATCGACAGTTCGTTTTTAAGTATAGATCAAGTTAAAGATAAAATGCTTGAAATCATAAGGAACAAAAATGAATAGATTTTATAGTTTCATGCGCGCTTGCTTTGGCTGGATCTTCAAAATAATATATCCGATAAAAATCGTGGGAAACAAAAATAATGTTCCGCGTAATGGGAAGATAGTGCTCATAAGTAACCATTTGAGTTTTAGGGATATACCCGCCCTTATAGTCGCTTTTCCGGGATACAGGCATTTTCTTGCTAAAAAAGAATTTACAAAGAACAAATTCGTAAAATGGTTTTTTACAAAAATGGGCGTATTTTTTATCGACCGCGATCGTATGGATATCGGAGCGATACGAACGGGAATAAATTATTTGAAAAATGATGAAGGTATAGCGCTTTTCCCGGAAGGAACGCGAAATCGAACGGATGAAAATTTGCAACAGATAAAAGGCGGAGCCGCTATGTTTGCCATTAAAGGTCAAGCGCCTCTTGTGCCGGTCATCTTTCAGCGCAAAATAAGGCCGTTTAGAAGGACATATCTTTTTGTCGGAGAGCCAATAGATTTGAGCGAAATAGGAAGTCGATTCGGTACGGCGGAGCTTGAAAGCGCAAGCAAACTTATAGGCGAAAGAATGGAAAAGGACAAAGAAAGCATAGATGATTATGTCGCAAATAAAAAAAGAAAAAAGTAACGGAGTGACATTTTGAAAGTTATTTTTTCCAAAAATATCGGATATTGTTCGGGCGTGAAACGTGCAATAGATATTGCCGAAAAAAATGCTCCCGACGTTGTAACTCTCGGTGAGCTTACTCACAATGAAAGAGTGATAAAATCTCTTGAAGAAAAAGGCATTCACGCCGTAAATGATATAGACTCTATAAAGGCGAGCAAGGTGATCATACGGTCGCATGGAATAGGTCGGGCGGAATATGAAAAATTAGAATCGAGCGGTAAGCAGATCATAGATGCGACGTGTCCCTTTGTCCAAAAAATACATGATATAGTAAAGGCGCATTATGATGACGGCTTTCATATCGTGATAGTGGGAGATGCAGATCACCCCGAGGTTAAGGGCATAAACGGATGGTGCAACAATACGGCGACTATTGTTTCTTCCGAAGATGACTTGGAAAGCGTATATTCGCATGAAAAATTGTGTTTTGTGTCGCAAACTACCGTTCCGGCAAAAAAATATACAAATATTATAAAAAAAATCGATAAAGACCGATTAAAAATAGTTGAAATTTTCGACACAATTTGCTATACTACTATGGTAAGGCAATCGGAAGCGGAAGAATTGGCTAAAAATTGTACCGTTATTCTTGTTTTGGGAAGTCAAAAGAGCAAGAATACCAGAATGTTATATGACATTTGTGCGTCGATTTCAGCTAAAACTTACTTTATCGAAAGCCTTGAGCAATTAATAAAAATCAAATTTAGTCCCGATGATATAATAGGAATATTGACGGGCGCATCGACTCCGTCGGAGTTGATTATGGAGGTTAAAAATTACATGAGTCAAAACGTAGAAGAGGTTCTTGTTTCAGATGAACTTAAAGCAGGAGTGGAAGAATCTCTCGTGAGTTACCGTGAAGGTAAGAGGGTCAAGGGCAAGGTTATTTCGGCAGACGATAAGGGCATCAGAGTCAGCATCGGCGGCAAGTATGACGGTATAGTTTACGCCAATGAAGCAAACATTGATGGAACTTACGATCCGGCAAACTTTCCCGAAGGTATGGAGATCGAAACTATCATTACAGGCAAAAAAGATGCCGATACCGATTGTATACCGCTTTCTAAACGCAAGGTCGATCTTATTAAGGAAGGCGATAAAGTTGTCGATTCCATAAGAGACGGCTCTGTTTTCGAAGTCATTGCGTCAACTGATACGAAAGGCGGTTTGCTTGCAAGACTCGGAACTTATTTTGTCTTTGTACCGGCTTCGCAAATTAAGGAGTTTGGATTCCCGAAAGATCTTAAGGCTTATGTAAAAAAGACGTTGCGTCTTACTGCATTGGAGATAGATGACAACAGACATAAAATTGTAGCAAGTCAAAAGAAAGTCCTCGAAGCCGAACGCAAAGAACGTGAAGAAATTTTCTGGGCAAACGTTGTGCCGAATGTTGTTGTAAGCGGTACGGTAAAGAGGATCACTTACTTTGGCGCTTTTGTTAGCGTTGACGGATTCGATTGTCTCGCTCATATAGCCGATTTGTCATGGAATCATATAAAGTCCGCCGATGAAGTTCTTAAAATAGGTGAAACTTACGACTTCCTCGTTCTAAATGTCGATCGCGAAAAAGGACGCGTTTCGCTTGGTTATAAACAACTTCAACCGCATCCTTTTACGATAGCGATGCAAAAATATCCTGTCGGATCTGTTGTATCGGGCAAAGTTGTCAGCATTGTTCCTTTTGGAGCATTTGTTCAACTCGAGCCGGGTATCGAAGGCTTGGTTCACGTATCCGAAGCCGCTCGCTCATATGTTAAAAATATGAATGAAGTCGTAAAAATCGGGGATACCGTCGATGTTAAGGTTCTCGCTATCGATGAACCTACCAGAAAAATTACTTTGAGCATAAAGGCTTGTCTCCCCGAGGAACAGCAATCCGAAGAAAACAAGGAATCTACAGACGAAGAAAGAGAAGATCAAAATAAAAAATCAAATCGTCCCAAAAAATCCGATCGCAGATCCAAGGATAAGGATGGCGATGATTCCAAAAAAGAATGGAATGAGGAAACATTGCTTAATCCCTTTGCGGACCTTTTGAAAGATATCAATATCAACGAAGAAAACAAATAAATTCAATTATTGCCTCTGTTTTTGCAGGGGCAATTTTATTAACATTCGAATCGAATATGCCATATATATTTTTATGAAAATATTCGATTTACATAATGACGCTTTGACCGAAAACGGAGCGGTTGATTCTTCCGATACAATTTATGCAATTTGGACCACTCAATTAAGCCGTAAAAAAGTTTATGAATTGATATCCGAAAATAAAAGCAAAATGCTTGCCATAGAAGATTGCGGCATATTTTTCGATAATTTCGATTCGCTTTTAAGCTGTTGTAAATTTATGTACATTGGTCTGACTTGGAACTACAGCAATGCGTTTGGCGGCGGAGCATATTCTTACGAAAGTCTGACTGCGCTCGGTAAAAAAGCAATATTGTCAATGAACGACAGGAATATGGTATTGGACACGGCGCATCTAAATAAACCGAGCTTTTATGATGCAATTGAAACAGCCGATAAAGTTATATGCAGTCATACATGTTTTTATAATGTAAATCATCACCCACGTAATTTGACAAAGGAACAAATACGTGCTATAATAAATAAAAGAGGGATCGTAGGTCTTTGTTTAGTCGGCGATTTTTTAGGCGGTAATGATATTGAAACCGTGATCCGCCATATAGATTGGTTTTTGGATAATTTCGGTGACAAAAATTTATCTGTAGGCACAGATTTCTATGGCACAGACAAGTTGCCGGAAGGATTGAAAAGTTATAAAGATTTCGATCGACTGATACTTGAAATGATAAGACGAGGATACTCGGATTCTACAATAAACAAAATTTTATACAAAAATGCAGCGGCATATTTTTCGGATCGCGATAGGAGATTGCTATGAAGGATTTATATGAAAACCCGTTAAATACAAGGTATTCATCAAAGGAAATGTCTCATTTGTTTTCGGATGATTTCAAATTTACTCTTTGGCGTAAATTATGGATAGCTCTTGCAGAAAGCGAAATGGAACTTGGCTTGAATATAACACAAGAACAAATAGACGAAATGAAGAAATACGTTTCGGATATAAATTATGAAGTTGCTTCTGCAAGAGAAAAAGAAGTTCGCCATGATGTTATGGCGCATGTTTATGCTTATGGACAACAGGCAACATCTGCAAAAGGTATTATTCACCTCGGCGCCACAAGCTGTTATGTTACGGATAATGCGGAGATCATAGTTATAGATAATGCGTTGAAGCTTGTGCAAAAGAAATTGGTTGCCGTTATGGACAAGCTTGCTCGCTTTGCCGAACGCTATAAGAGTTTGCCAATACTCGGATATACGCATCTTCAACCGGCGCAATTGACCACGCTCGGGAAACGTGCTTCTTTGTGGCTCCAGGATCTTTGGCTTGATTATGAATCGATAACCGAAATCATTGCAAAGGTAAGACTGCGCGGAGTAAAAGGTACGACGGGAACACAGGCAAGCTTTTTGGATCTTTTCGGAGATGGCAATAAAGTTGACGAGTTGGAGAAAAAAGTCGTTGAAAAAATGGGGTATGCGGAAGCATATGCAGTTACCGGACAAACATATCCGAGAAAGTTCGATTATAATGTTTTGAGCGTATTGTCCCAGATAGCGCAAAGCGCGTATAAATTCGCAAACGATATCAGAATTTTACAAAGCTTAAAAGAAGTAGAGGAACCTTTCGAAAAATCTCAAATAGGTTCTTCGGCTATGGCGTATAAGCGCAATCCCATGCGCAGCGAAAGAATTTGCGCATTGAGTCGATTTGTTATATCACTGCCTGTAAATGAAGCTATAACTGCAGGAACGCAATGGATGGAACGCACACTTGACGACAGCGCCAACAAAAGAATAACAATATCTCAGGCATTCCTTGCAATTGATGGTATTTTGAACATCTACAATAATGTTGCGGATGGTCTTGTGGTTTATGATAAAGTAATTCATAAACATATAATGGCAGAATTGCCGTTTATGGCGACGGAAAACATAATAATGGAATGTGTTAAAGCAGGTGGAGACAGACAAGAACTCCACGAACATATCAGAATACTTTCGATGGAAAGCGGCAAAAGAGTGAAAGAGGGATATGATAACGATCTTATCGATAGAATAAGAAATGATAAAATTTTTGCTACTGTCAAAGATGACTTGGATAAAATGTTGGATCCGAAAGCATTTATCGGCAGAGCGGATACTCAAGTCGACAGGTTTTTATCTGAATATATAAAGCCTATATTGGTTAAACACGCAGATGATTTAGGCTTCATAGCAGAGCTTTATGTATAAAATATGTGACTACATACGAAACTAATTTTTGTGACAAAATATTATATAGGTGAGATTAAAAACAATTACTAATGATATTATTTATTTTCAAAATTTATTTGTTGTTGGCATTTATAAGCCTTGTGCTTTATTTGCCGCGTATAAATGGATTCAGATATGCATTCAAACATTTTCCGCGCGGTAATGCCAACGAAAAGCGTAGAATAGGAGTATTGATACCGGCAAGAAACGAAAGTTCGGTCATAGAGGACTTATTTGAATCTATCGACAAACAGGATTACGATAAAGATTTCTTTGATGTTTTTGTCATAGTAAAAGATTCCGATGATCCTACTATTGAAATTGCGAAAAGGCATAATGCAGACGTCACCGTGATATCCGATCAAAAATCAAAGGGCGATGCACTCGGAGGCTTTTTTGATAAACTTGGAGATGAGATAAAAAACTATGACGCATTTGTCATAGTTGACGCAGACGGTGTACTTTCTCCGACTTATTTGAGCGAATTGAATTTAGCGTTGGAAAACGACGCAGAAATATTTGTCACCAAAAAGCTTGCAAAAAATTTTCTAGGCGACAAAAATGACAGATCTGTTTTTTCCAATTGTTCCGCGTTGACTTATCCTATGGTCGACGATTGCGGAAACGTTTATAGGGCAAAGAAAAATATGCCGCTCAATATTTGCGGACAAGGTCTTATGATAAGGAGAGAAGTCATTGAGGAAATAAGTGGGTGGCCTTATAGGACTATGACCGAAGATTATGAACTTAAGCTGGACAGCCTTCTTCGCGGATATAAGTCGCTTTATTATCCTTATGCGGTTCTTTATACCGAAGAAGCTTTAAGTCATAAAGAAAATTTTTCGCGTCGTGTACGATGGCTTGTCGGATATAAGCAATGTGACAGAAAATATAAAGAAAGCATTCGTGAACAGGTTCGAGAAAGGAAACGATTGAATCGCGGAGAAGTTGAGTATTTCTTTGGTTTATTGCCGTACTTTCTGTTTCTCGCGGGTACAATAGTTACCATTTTGTTCGGACTTGGATTGGCAATATATTATTATGTAAAGGGTATACCGTATTTTTTGTCTGCGCTCATGCTTTTGGTGGCGTTACCGACTCTTGTTATATACGCGATATTAAATTTATTCAGCCTTTTTGCAATGACAATAGCGCATGAGGCATTTGGTACTATTACAAAGAAAGAATGTCTTGCCGTGCTGTTATATAATCCAATATATTTGCTCGAATATGTTTGCGTATATCTCGTCAGCCTCAAGCGTTTGCATAGCGATACCACTCTGGTATGGCAGCAAACCGAGAGAGTGACCGATACGTTGAAAAAGAAAAAGCGAACAAAAAAAGATCTTATAGACGGTGTGCAAAACACTTTGGAAGAATATCGTAGATTTTCCATGGAGACCATCGCATACGGAGATCGTTGGGTTATGCCTGACGGAAGCTTCAAATATCGTCAGCCGTGGTATGATAGAATAGAAACGGGTTTTTGGCGTTCAATAATGGCAACGCTCGGACCTATTTTGCTGAAAATAAAATTCGGAGCGAAAGTGGTCGGAAAAAAGAATTTGAAACTTGTCAAAGATAAAGGCGCTATTACGATTTGCAACCATATTCATTATTTAGACACGCTGTTTGTTCGACAAGGTATAGGACACATAAATTCTTTCCATACAATGGCACCTTGGAACAATAAGATCGGAGCAGGCGGACATATAATTCGTCATGGAGGAATGTATCCTTTAAGTTCCGATTTCACAGCTATGAAAAATTTATCAAATGAAATGGAGCGTCAACTTAAGCGCGGAAAAAGAATAAATTTCTATCCGGAACACTCCATGTGGTGGAATTATCAAAAACCGAGACCAATGAAGGACGGCGCATTTCATTATGCTGTAAAATTTAATGTGCCTATTATTCCCGTATTTTGTACTTTTAGCAAGACAAAAAAAGGGAAAATGAAAAAATTGAGGATTCATGTCTTGCCTCCGATCTACGCGGATGATTCATTGACTCGCAAAGATCGCATATTAAAGATGAAAGAACAAGCCGAAGAAGCTTGGAAAAATTGTTATGAGCAAGCATATGGCATAAGTTTGGAATATTTGCCGGATAGACGAGCGGCATAGATGAACGAAATCTTAAAATTGTTTTCTCTAAACAAGTATTTAATTTTAAGGAGTAATAGAGTTTTATGAACTATGAGATCATAACACAAAACAAGATGATATTTGTTGGTTTCAAACAACATTTTTCAGGGCATCCATACGATGATGACAGACTTGATCAAGAAAACGAATTTTTCTGCTCGACAAGGGGATTACAATGGTTATTGATAGGTGCGTCGAGCGATCCCGAATCGGATTATTGTATAATAACAAATATAGATGAAAGCGGATATGATTTTTATATTGCATATAAACTTGAAAGAGTGAATATGACGGTTTTGTTTAATAAGGATGCCTCCGGTATATCCGCAAATGAATTAGGCTTGGAGATATTGAAAATAGATAAATCGAAATACATTCATTGTCAAACTAACGAAATGAAATTTCCCGTAAATGAATATATAGGAATGCGTAAACGGCTGATAGGTGAGCTTGAAGGAAAAGTAACTTTACGATCCGCCCCGGAAATAGCTGTTTATCATTGGAGAGATAAAAGCGCTCCGTCTTTTCCGGCTAATCGTTATATTGAATTATTTTTGCCTATCGCATAAAGGAGATACATGCTTAGAAAGGACAGAGAAGTAAAAAACATAGAAGATATTGCAGATATTATCGGGCGTTGTGATACTTTGAGGATTGGATTAAATAATGATAGCTGTCCGTATATCGTACCTGTTTCGTTTGGTGTAGATTTTCATAATGGCAAACTTCAGCTGTTTTTTCATTGTGCTCAAGTCGGAGAAAAAATCAATTTGATCGAAAAAAATCCATATGTTGGATTTGAAGCGGACATCTTTTATAAAACTGAACCTATGGGCAGCGGCATTACAGCTCGTTATGAGAGCATTATCGGAAATGGATTAGTGTCGCGTCTTGAAAATGAAGAAAAAATTTACGGATTGAAATGTATTCTCGAGCATTATCATTATAGTGATTTCGACGTTACAGCTTGTAAAAACCTGAATAGGACCGCAGTATATAAGATTGAAGTAGACAAAATAACCGGTAAACGAAATTTACCGGTTTGAATAAAATTTATTATTGCAGATCAAAGTCCATCGGGAAAACTTGTAAAGCTACCGTATTCGTTTTTGGGTGATCCGTATTTTTTTTTGCCCAAATTTATTGCCTTTATCAAAAACGCCATATTTCTGCCTAAATTTCTCATTGTTTGTAGACCTTCGGCATCTTTTTCCACATCTTGCGCCGTAAATCCATGTACCTCGTTCCAATAAGAGCTTGATACGATAGGCATATTGGAAATGGTAAAATATTTGTTTATTTCATCGAAAGCCGAAGTGCTACCGGCTCTTCGGGAGGATAGCACGGCAGCACCGACCTTCATTGTTTTATCAAAATGTGTGCTGTAAAACAATCTGTCGAGCAATGAGATCAATGAACCGTTCGATCCCGCGAAGTAAACGGGAGTACCTATAACTATACCATTCGACGTTTTGAATTCCTCGGCAATTTTATTGACTAAATCATCGAATACACATTTTCCTGTTTTTCGACATCCATTACAAGCAATGCAGCCTCTGATATTATTATTTTCGATATCAAAGGCTTTTGTTTCGATGCCTTCGTTTTTTAATGTTTCATCGACCTCTTTTAATGCTCTTGCGGTACAACCATTTGCTCGAGGACTCCCATTCAGTAAAATTACTTTCATTAGCCATACTCCTTATTTTTTAAGTTTATTAATTAAAAAAAGAGGCGGAAGCCTCTGAAAAAACTATTTCCTTGGTGCCCAAGGCCGGACTCGAACCGGCACGAAGTTGCCTTCGAAGGATTTTAAGTCCTTTGCGTCTGCCATTCCGCCACTTGGGCATTTGGGCAAACAATGGAGGCACCACCCAGACTCGAACTGGGGGTAAAGGCTTTGCAGGCCTCTGCCTTACCACTTGGCTATGGTGCCTCATTTTGCCTAAAAAAATGGGATACAATGTATCCGATTTTTGTGGTGGGAGCTATAGGGTTCGAACCTATGACCCTCTGCTTGTAGGGCAGATGCTCTCCCAGCTGAGCTAAGCT
>CANQUR010000053.1 GCA_947627075.1 uncultured Clostridia bacterium | reverse complement strand
GCATTTTGAACCTTAACGGTGAGCCTCAAAAAAAACAGATCTATCACGCAAGCTGGGACAAATCCGTGGCTTTGAAGCATGGCTATACACATTTTATGCTAAAGGAGATACACGAACAGTCCAAAGCGATAAAGGATACCATAGACGCTCACATAGACACTCCGCTCGATTTCCTTCAAAATATAAAAGGTATACACATCATAGGTTGCGGCTCGGCGTATCATGCCGCGCTTATGGGCAAGTATATCATAGAATCACTCACCGGTATTCGCGTCAATGCCGACATAGCGAGCGAATTCAGATACCGAAATCCCATTATAAAGAGCGACGACCTTTTGCTTGCCATAAGTCAAAGCGGAGAGACGGCGGACACGATCGGCGCGTTGAAGATCGGCGCCGGCAAGTGCAGATCGGCTTGCATAGTCAACGTGCCCGAAAGCTCGCTCACTCATATTTCCGCCCCCATGTACACTTTGGCGGGTCCCGAAGTAGCCGTCGCGACCACAAAAGGCTTTACTACACAGCTCGTCAACCTATATATCATTGCCGCCGACCTCTTAAAACTCAAGGGTGACGCACGCTACAATGAACTGCGTAACGAAATAGAACGATTGCCCCGTCTCGTAGATGAAACATTAAAGCTCGAACCTCAAATGCAGCAGCTCGGAGTGCGTATTGCCGCACACGATTACGCATTTTTCATCGGGCGAGGAGCCGACTTTGCCGCCGCAAAGGAAAGCGCATTGAAGCTTAAGGAAATTTCCTATGTCCATGCCGATTGTTATCCTGCCGGCGAACTAAAACACGGTACTATCTCGCTCATAGAGCAAGGCTCCGTAGTTGTCGCTATCGCGACCGATAAAACATTACTCGACAAGACCGTATCCAATATCATCGAGGTCAAAGCCCGAGGCGCGTTCGTAATAGGCATATCTTGCTTTGATATAAGCAACGTGTGCGATGTTGTGGTCAATGTGCCTCAAACCGATCATGTGTCCCCCGTGCTTGCCTCGATCGCTTGCCAATTGCTCGCCTACTATACCGCCTCGGCTCGCGGATGCGATATAGATAAGCCGCGCAACCTTGCCAAATCGGTAACGGTGGAATAAAGACATCATAGACATAAAAAATACCCCAAAGTCAATATGAGCTTTGAGGTATTTTTTATTGTTATTTAACTTTTAGTACGCTACTCTTATAGCTGGGACAACTCCATAACAAGGACGATTTACATAAGAGCTACCGAACGCGCTTCCGTCCGGTCCGATTTGGCAAGCATAATTATCTATATTAGCAGACGGCGAACGTAGCCACCACCTGCCGCTTTTATTCGTGCCTAATGAAACAAATGCCCCTTGGCAACGTGCATAATCGCTTATTTTCATCATTCTCATTGGATCCGCATCGTCGTTGGAAACAAAACCGCATTGAACATTCATAATCTCATTGCGACTCAAAAGGAATACTCTATCAAATGTATTTTCGCAGATATATTTATTTTTTTCATATCCTGTCGAAGAAATGTCGTTATCCACCTCGGTGACGAGTATACGTTCCTTTGATTCTTCGTCAAAAGCAGCCGTAAAAAATTCGTTATTGAGCCAATTTCTTATATGACTTTCCTTATAATTATTAGAATATAAATATTTTCCGTCAATATTTTCAGAATTTCGATCTACATCATATTCCTGCGCGTCAAGAATCACGCTTGCCATAAGAAAAGTAGCGCCATCCTCGCTTTCAAGCACTTTCCACTTGATAGGCTCGAATTTGAACCAATACAAAGTATTAATCGCATAGCCGTTATCGTCCTGATAAGAATTGAACTCATTTCCCGACACCGATGTAGAGCTCGGTCTGAACTCGGTAAAGTATACCCCTCTATATTTTTCACCGTTATACGATATATCCTTGTACCACATATAATTAGTCTTTTTGCCGTTTGAATAATAACCGTAATCCTTCCATTCGGAATTATCGGACGCGTTTGGAAGAGTTCCTGCCAATTCGGATAATTTTTGTATCTCCTCTTTATCTTTTACCATTGTTTGAGGATAAGAGCCTAAAAACTCTACTTTATTCAACTCAATTTCTTCTTTAGAGGACAAAACGTCGTCTTGTAATTTTATAATAGAAAAGTCGATTCGGTTGCCTAAACACATTTTTATCGCGCATTGCAATCCAACGGATTCTATGATATCGGATAAATATTCAAAAGCCTTGTTTTCTTGCGTCCAAGAAAAAACGGCGTTTAGCTCATAAAATTCCTTTTTGTCATCGTTGTCCTTTTGGAATTCCTTAATTATATTCCCCGATATCGAACCTTTCAAAGCGGTTATCTTTACATTTATTGTATTTTTTGCTCCTTTGGTTATTTCCAAAGTAACATTACTCGACTCCCAAAAACCTGCAAAAACGCTTGTATCCTTTTCGCATTCGATACAAATTCCTTCTTCATTGAAACTATGTCCCGTTATGTCCAAATATTCGGTCTTTGAATAACCGCAAGTATCGCAAGTTAGTTTTTTAACTCCCTTTTTGTCGCAAGAAGGCAAGACCTCTATAAATTCGGATAACTTGTGATCTTCTCTTACCAATTCACCGCATTCTCTATATAAAGGTATTTTATTGCCGTTTTTATCTTTTTTATATACGGGTACCATTTCATATTTGGGATTTCCGTTTTCATCGTATATCGGATTGCCGCTGTTGTCCTTCTTTAATATTGGATTACCGCTGTTATCTTTCTTTATCTCTTCTTTAATATTTTTATACTTATACACGTATATTTTTTTACCGTCGTCATCCTTTTTGTATACGGGCATCGAGTCTTCGTACATTTTCTCACCTATTTCATCTTTTGCTATGTCATATTCCACTTCATAATCAACAAAAATATCGATATGGCAAGTATATCTATGAGCAGTATCGCTTAATTTGTACTCATCGTTGAGGTAATGTAAGGTGACATTGTTTATATTAGTTGGATCGCTTCCATCCGGATCTAAAAATAATTTCCCGCAATGCTGTTCATGTCCGTTTGAATCTTTACTTACGAAAACACATTCATAATATTCTACATTTCCGTGTTCCTTTTCGGTTGCAGGCTTTGCATCATGCTTTATAAGTTCATGTATAATTATATTGGCTTCGGTAATTTGATTTTTTCCGTTCGAATCCAAAAACAACTTTTTACACGAAGTACATGTACATTGATAATGTTCTTTTTTACCATGTTCCGTTTCGGTCGCAGGTGTTTCATCGTGCTTTTTTAGGTTATGTACAGTTATATCGTCTTTTGTTGTTGGATTGTCTCCATTTGGATCCAAAAATAATTTGCCACATCCCGTTATAGTACATTCATAATATTCTACGTTGCCATGTTCCGTTTCGGTCGCAAGCTTTGCATCATGCTTATTAAGATTATGTATAATTATATCGTCTTTTGTAATTTCGTTTTCTCCGTTCCGATCCGAGAACATTTTGCCACACCCCGTTGTAGTACATTTATAATGTTCTTTTTCACCGTGATCCTTATCGGTTGCAGACGTTGACGCTTCCCTTTCGAGCTTATGGAATGTCTTTTTAATGACAGTATCACTCTTTTCTATCTCTTTTTGATTTATATCTACTCCTTGCTCGTCGTAATTCTCATAATTCGCGAAATATTCAAAGCATCTATTGCAAACTTTACATAGCAAATAATGTATATTTCCTTCGCTTTGGCAAGTTGCTTCTTTCTCTTCACATTCTTTTAACACATGCTTTTTATGCTCATATTCGCAATCGGTGCATTTATTAGTATCATTATCTATACTATGCTTTTGTACTTTTTTTGCGCCGCATACGCTACATTCATGCCAATGATTCTCTGCATCGGACTTCCACTCGTCGGAAAATTCGTGCTCGAGGACTTTGAATTCCTCTATCAATGATTTTTCTTCGGAAGTCAAGTCATCTTCTTCTTTGTCTTTGAGTTCTTTGAATTTCTCAAACCTTTCTTCATTATAGTCTCTTGCGCCGCACACGCTACATTCATGCCAATGATTCTCTGCATCGGACTTCCACTCGTCGGAAAAATCATGTCCATTACGGTCAATCATCTCATGACATTCGGTGCATTCATGCCAATGATATGTTTCACTCTTTGACCACGTGTCCGAAAAAGTATGTTCGTGTTCATGACTACACCCCACACATATTGCAAGCACGCCTATAAGCATTACAATAAGTATTGCCCACTTTTTACTCATTTCCTTTCATACTCCTTTACATATATTTCGTCATACGAAAAATGCCGCTCCAAACGGAACGACATTGTAAAAACACTCAATTCCGCTTGTTGCGACACAATTACAATAAATATTTCTTCGACGATTTATGTAATGCGAAATAGATGCATCTCTACCTTGAGAGTATGCGCCGAAAAAATATTTATTATGTCGCAACTACATAATAAACTATCTTACATAATTTGTCAACTGTTTTTTTAGTCAAAAGGAAAATTTCCGAATGGCAACAAAAAAGCGACAGATATCATAACTATCCGTCGCTCGTTGCAATTAGCTATATCTTATCTTTTCGCCTTTAATTTTTTTGCGGCTTCCTCTCGTTCTCGGCTTATATCCGCCCACTTCGGCATTTTGGAAAGAGCCTCCGTCAAAGAGCCGAGGGCGGTGGGAATATCTATTTTTTGAGGGCATACACGCGCGCATTTGCCGCATTTAAGGCAAGCGGACGGCAATTTTTCCTTTGGCAAAACGTCCAATCTCATGGAAGTATTTACCGACGGCGAGAATTTGATATCGTTGTAGACGGATAGCAACATGGGTATGTCCAAACCGATGGGGCAACCGTCACAGCAATATCTGCACGAAGTACAAGGAACGGAATTTTGCATCTTTTTTACCGCCCTTTCTATTATCGCCGCTTCCTTTTCCGAAAGCAGATCTTCCTTTTCGAACGTTTTGATATTGTCCCGCATTTGCTTTAGATCCGACATTCCGCTTAAAATCGTCGTCACGCCGCTTAAACCCATGAGCCACCTTAACGCATAGGAAGCGATGCTGTCGTTCGGTCGAATAGCTTTAAGCTCCGCCTCGGACTCGTCGTCAAGCTTTGCAAGTCTGCCGCCGCGCACGGGCTCCATTACCCACACGGGAATACCTTTCGACGTGAGCAGTTCGTATTTTGCCTTTGCGTTTTGCAATTGCCAATCGAGATAGTTGAGCTGAATTTGGCAAAATTCCATGTTGCCGTCGCAATAATCCAAAAAATCCTCTATAATATTAAGTCCGCCGTGAGTGGAAAATCCCAGATGCCCTATTCTTCCGTTCTTCTTTTGTTGCAAAAAATAGTCCAAAATCTTCCATTTTTCGTCCTTATAAACGTTTATCGAATTTTCATAGACATTGTGCAAAAGATAGAAGTCGAACCTATCCACTCCGCACTTATTGAGTTGCTCCTCGAATATTTCCTCGGCATTATAGGACGAGCTTATTTGATGCCCCGGGAATTTGGTGGCAAGATAAAAGCTGTCCCTATCGTGGCGTTTGAGCGCCTTGCCCACTACGACCTCGGACATTCCGCCGTGATACGGATAAGCGGTGTCAAAATAATTCACTCCGCTGTCGAGCGCGAGATCGACCATTTGAAAAGTTTGCTTTTCATCTATATTGCCGTCTATAAGCGGCAATCTCATAGTGCCGAAAGCGAGCCTCGAAAGTTTTTTGTCCTTAAAATTTCTGTAAATCATAACCTTCTCCAAAGTATTTTATTTCTTATTATTTGTGTTCTTCTTTCCATTGCTTAATGGCTTGCAACCGAGCTTTGAACCGTCCTTCCACGCCCTCCTCGGTAGGCTCGTAATATTCCTTGCCCACAAGCGAATCGGGCAAGCATTGCATGGAAGTGAGTTTTTCCTCATAGTCATGCGCATATTTGTAACCTTTGCCGTAGTCGAGCTCCTTCATGAGCTTCGTGGGCGCATTGCGAATATTCAGCGGCACGGGCTCGGCAAGCATGGTAAGCGCGTCCTGCTTTGCCTTTTCGTAAGCCGCATACAGAGCGTTGGATTTGGGCGCAAGCGACATATAAACTACCGCCTGCGTAAGGTGAACGCTACACTCGGGCATTCCGATAAGGTGACACGCCTCATACGCCGCGACGGAAATTTCCAAAGCGCGCGGATCCGCAAGTCCCACGTCCTCGCTTGCAAAACGTGTAACTCTGCGGGCTATGTAAATAGGATCTTCGCCCGCTTCGAGCATACGCGCAAGCCAATACACCGCCGCGTCGGGATCGGAATTGCGCATGGACTTGTGAAGCGCCGAAATAAGGTTGTAATGCTCTTCGCCCGTCTTGTCGTACAAAAGCGACTTTTTCGACGTGCATTGTTCTATCGTTTCCTTTGTGACGGTGATCGTGTCGCCGCTAACGTCGCCGTTTAATACAGCCATTTCGAGAGTAGAAAGCGCGTTCCTCGCGTCGCCGTTGGCAAAATTCGCGATTGCCTCAATTAGCGAGCTGTCTATCACTATCTTTTGATTGCCGAAACCGCGCTCGTCTGTAAGCGCATGTTTCAACAATTCGCACAGTTCTTCGGTCTTGAGTTGCTGCAACACAAAAACTTTGCAACGCGAAAGCAACGCCCCTACCACCTCGAAGGAAGGATTTTCTGTCGTCGCGCCTATCAATATAACACTGCCCTTTTCCACGTATGGCAAAAAGGCGTCCTGTTGCGCCTTGTTGAATCTATGTATTTCGTCTACAAACAAGATGGTCTTTTCGCCGTATATGCGATTGTGGTCGGCTTGCGCCATGACCTGTTTTATCTCTTTTATTCCGCTGGTGACTGCGGAATAATTGACAAAAGCCGCTTTTGTCTTGTTTGCGATTATCCTTGCAAGCGTGGTCTTGCCCACACCCGGAGGACCCCACAATATCATAGAGCCGATCTTGTCGCCTTCTATAAGCTTGCGCAAGACCTTGCCTTCGCCGAGCAAATGTTTTTGTCCGACAAATTCGTCAAGCGTCCTCGGTCTCAAGCGCTCGGCAAGAGGCAACTCGCTCTCTTGCTCAAATAATGATCGTTGCTCCATCCGTCCTCCGTAAAGTCAAATAGTCAAGCCAATTCATCTATCACATCGTCGATATACGGTGTGATCTCGGGCACATGCCCAAGTAAATTTTTAAGATATCTTGCATATTTGAGCGCGCTTGCCTTGTCCACACGCGCTGTGGACGCTATATTGTCACAAGCGAATATAAAATCATCCTTTATGTCTCTGCTTTCGTATAAATATCTTTCCACAGCGTCGGCAAGATTGTTTATCTTGCGGTCAAAGCTCGTCATGTCGCCGTTTACAGGCCCGAAGCTCGCTTGGTTTTGATAAACATTGCTCTGTTGATAAACATTTGTCTCGGGATCGTACTTTGGTTCGTTGTGCGGAAGTATGTATTCGTCCTCCTCGGGCGGGAGTCTGAAATTGTCCTCTCCCTCGGCGCGAGCGTTGTAGTTTTGCGTCGGTTCGTCGTGCGGAAGTATGTATTCATCCTCCTCGGGCGGAAGTCTGAAATTGTCTTCTTCTTCGGCGCGAGCGTTGTAGTTTTGCGTATCGAACGTTGCGGTTTGCGCGCTATAAGACTTTTCACCCTCGGGCGGCAATCGAAGATTTTCTTCTTCGGGCGAAGGTCCCATATCCACATAAGGTTCTTCCGGTATGTTCGAAATATTTTGTGCCGGGTAATTTGCTTTTTCCTCTTGCGGCAACGTATAGATAGGTCTTTCGAACGAATCCATTCGAGGCAAAGTTATTTCGGGAGTTCCGCTTTGATCTGCAACGGCTTGAGTGTTGTCCGAATTTTGAGGTCTAACGGCGTCGGATACGTCGCGTTCCGAGGGAGTTTCGATGAGTTCGCCCTGTTCTCCTCTCGCTTGATTCAAAGCGCCTACAACGTATCTTTTGAATGGCGCGATCATAGACGAACAAAATGCCGAATAAGCCGTATTTATATCCCCGTCCCAAAAGAAATTCCTCAAAAAGTCATTGAGATAGATTCTGTGATTATCGAAATCGGCAAGAATACAAAAAACAAGCGCAACGTGATCTTTTTCGGAGCTTGGAAGCTTTTTATCTCCGCTTCCCCATTCCCGTGCGGTAGCGGCATAATCGAAGCCTTTCAACGCTCCTCCGATTATCTTTTGCAAGACGGTGCTTATAGCCACATTTTGCAAAATACGTATTATTTTGCTGTCGGCAAGGATATAGCGCGAATTGACCATATCTTCGCAGGCCGCTTCGAATTCCTTTACCTTACTCAAATCATCGGTCATTAGATCATAAATATTCATAACATACCTCTGATAATATTTTATCATACTATACTACAAAAAAGCAAGCATTTTGCTTTCTCTCTTTTGACTTAATTTCGACAAAATGCCCCTTATCTCGCAATCACGTACCGAGCATAAAAAGCTTCGATATATGCAAACTAAAAAAAAGGAGATTTTTATGAACGAACAAGATACTATCAATTTATTGCGCGAGTGCGACGCAGGTATCAAAATGGGCATTTCCGCCATTGACGACGTGATCGCTCACGTCAAAAACCGTGAATTTCACGACAAAATGTTCGGATACAAGCAGGAATACAACCGCTTGCAAAGCGAGATCCAAACGATCCTCAACAAGCACAAGGATAACGGCAAGGATCCCGATCCGTTCTCCAAAGGCATGGCTTGGATGAAAACCACATTAAAACTCGGGCTTAACGAAACAGATACAAGCATTGCCGACATAATGACAGACGGTTGCAATATGGGAATAAAGACCTTGTCCAAATTTCTCAATAAATACGCAGAAGCCGACGAAGAGTCTGTAAGTTTGGCAAAAAGACTCATTTGCCTTGGCGAACGCCAAGTAACCGAAATGCGGCAATTCCTTTGAAATCGCAAACCGTTCGACTTTGACTATCGGTATATAAAAATAACGGAGCGATTTTTACTCGTTCCGTTATGTTCCGTATCGTACATCCCTATATATACGGAATATCGCTTATGCGGCTTACCCTTGCAAAGCCGCATTTCGCTCTGTGATCGTTGAGGCATTGCGCCTCACTTTTTTCGTCTATTTATAGGCGGAATTTTAACTTAATGCTGAAGGAAGCTCATCCAAATCGGTGTTCGACAAATGTAGCTTAACTATAAAACCATCTGTATTGCTTTTATTTTCCGATTTCTTGCACGTATCCTCTTTTATTGTGTTTCCTGGTGTAACTTTCAATGTTTTGATTTCACCGCTTGAAGTTATTTCTGCTTCTACGTCCCAACCGGTCGTCTTTTTAGCATCATCTGTCCAAACAGTATCATCTCCGCTCTTTTCGAGCAAATAAACTGTTGCTGCGCCACGAACGGCACGGATGTTGGCATTATCTCTTGCCTCTTGCGCCTTATCAAGTGCTCCTACAAAAAGAGGAATTGCAATAGCGGTAAGAACTGCGATGATAGCAACCACTATCAAAAGCTCGGCAAGTGTAAAGCCTTTTTTGTTTTGTTTCTTCATTTTTAATTTCTCCTTTATAAAATCATGATTTTTTCTATATATCCGCCACCGGGATGTTTTGGCGTTTATACCATGCTTTCCGTACATTTCCTTACTTCGCTCGAAAACAAGTCCTTTTCGCTTGTTGAGTAAGACCCTCACCACCTCGTTACAACGGGCGCTTGTTGGGTAATACCCTCACCACCTCGTCGCAACGGGCGCTTGTTGGACTGTTTCCTCACTTCGTTCGAAACGAGTCCTTTTCGCTTGTTGGGTAAGACCCTCACCACCGACTTCGTCGGAGCCTCCCCCGATAATTGCTTTTTCTGTTTTTAATTGCCTTATTCGCGGGGGAAGCCTTTCGTAATATGGTCTTTTATCCTACAAAAAACTACGTAGAATAAATTGTTCTATGGTCTGAAAAGACGAGAAAGTACATAGAACAAAACG
>CANQUR010000052.1 GCA_947627075.1 uncultured Clostridia bacterium | reverse complement strand
CTTGTACTTTGAGGAGCAAAATAAAATATATTAAACTATAACCGTGCAAAGAAATTTGTGCGGTTATTTTATTATAAAGGAGAGAAATAAATGAAATATGAAAATTGGCTTGCAGAGTGGAATGACACTTGCATTAAACCATTTATGAAAGAGAGAACCATAATAAAGTACAATACTCTTATTAAAACCAAAATTATACCGGTTTTGGGCGAGTATGAATTAGGCGAATTGAAACTTCCGGTACTGCAGCGTTTTATATCCGATCTTACAAGGCAATATGCACCAAGCACTGTAGAAAGTGTTATGTCGGTATTAAAGGGATCGCTTCGTAGCGCTGTTAAAATGGGACTGATAGAAAGAGAATATACCCATGAAATAGAAGGTCCGAAAGTAGAAGAAAAACCCGTCGAGAGTTTCGACAGGGAAGAACAAAAGAAAATCGAGGAGTATATTATCAACAAAAAGGAAAACAAACTGATAGGAATTTTGATTTGCCTTTATACCGGAATAAGAATTGGCGAATTGTTTGCCTTGACTTGGGATGACATAGATTTTGGCAAGAACCTTATCTATATAAACAAATCTTGCCATGACAGTTGGGGAAAGGACGGGTATAAAAAGGTCATTGAAAAACCTAAGACCAAGTCGTCGAAGCGAGTGATACCACTCCCGAAACAGTTAATTCCTTTTCTTAAAAGATTAAAGAAAAATTCCGCCAATGAATTTGTCATTTACGGAATTGATAAGCCTATAACGGTGCGTTCATATCAGCGCACATTTGAAAGGATATTAGTCAAGCTTGACATTCCTCACAAAGGCTTCCATGCACTCAGGCACACTTTTGCCACACGAGCGCACGAATGCGGTATGAATGCAAAGACTTTATCGGAGATCCTCGGGCATAAAAATCCGCTTCTTACTATGAGTAGATATGCTCACAGTATGCTCGAATATAAGAGCGATATGATGAACAAAATCGGAAAGCTATTACAATAAAAAAGCGTACGATTTGACGCCGTCGGTACATGGATTTGTTTAATCCATGTACATAATAACTATATTATAGCATATTTCGACATATATTGCAACTTATTTTTATTGCTATGCAGTACATTTTTCCTTATTTCAATGTGCTTTTTTCTTTTTATTGGACATGGATTAAACAAGTAGATGTACATAATATTAGAAAAAATATACATTGATATATTTTTTAAGAAGTTGTTTTTCTCGGCGCGTTGGTATTGGTCACGGCAGTGAATGCGACGGACATAAGAAATCTTTTTCTTTACACAAGGGGACTTGTGCAAATGGCTAAGTATGCCCTTTTAAGGAGTTAAAATGGACGAACCGTATTGGTGGTATGTTTTATTCGTAAGGACAAATAAAGAAAACATAGTTATTGGTGATTTTAAGAGAATGCTTGTCTCAAATAGTCAAGGTTATCAGTTTGATGTTTTTTATTTGGAATCCGAGCAGTATTATCGAAATAAGAAGTATCAGAAGTTGGGACAAAAATATCGTAAACGCCCATTATTCCCCGGTTATGTTTTTGTGGAAACAAATATGCCACAAGAATTATTCATAGGCAACTATATAGATTATATAAAAAATTCTATAAACATAATTAAGTTGTTAAGTAATGGACAAGCCAGGGATGGAGAATTTCCGAGCATTGAGGTTGCGGATTTAGAAAGAAAAAGATTAGAATACCTCTTTAGAGGGAAGCGTTGTCTGGAGCATTCGGTTGGATATATGGTGTGCGATAAGATAACTATCAAAAGCGGACCATTGATAGGCCGAGAAGGAGAAATTAAATATATAAATCGGCATAATCGCTCTGCGATTATCGAACTTGAAATGTTCGGTACTAAAGTGGAAGTAAAAGTAGGATTGGAGATAATTTATAAAAATGAGTAAGTTCAGGAAGAATGAGCAATCAAACAGTTCAAAAGAAAATAACAATTCGGTAGCAAACGATTCCGGCGAATACAGCATTGGCTTACATAAATTTTGTATTGCATTGCAAATGTTGGTTGTTGTAGTCATATGTTTGATCGCAATTCCTTGGGGTTTAAGAGAAATATTGATAGGTTTCGATAAATGGGATGGATTTAACTATTATTCTGAACAAGTGTCGAGTGAAAATATAAATAGTGAAAATGAGATTGCAAACGAAATCCCGGTATTGGATATGTTAGCTAACTTTTTAGGTGGATTTGCCGGACTTTTGATAGGATTCTTCTTTGAATTTACCTACATCGAACAGTGGAAGCATCTTAATAAATATTCTGCCTTATGTGCGACGCTCGCAAGAGAATTAAAAAAAATCAAAGAAAATATGGATGAAGGATATAATGAAATTAATCCTTTGGGCATAGATGATGTGACTTCTTCGGTTGAGAATGATTCAATAATAATAAATTTGCCTCTTCTTTTTACCGTTCCGTTTCTTAAGAAAAATCGGATTAAATCCGGAAAAGATTTTGGTTATAAATTATCTCAAAGAGTTCATAATTTGCATGGAAGCATTAGGGAATTTACCGGCAAAGAAGAGGATAGAGAAAGTATAAAGCGAAAAATTAATGCGATATTGAGTAAGATTAATTACTAGTCGTAATATGAAGGAGATATTTTATGAGTAAGTTATTTATTGAAGGAATGGATATAGATGATTTTATTTTGTTAGTAAATAATTGCGACGTTATAGAAACAATTGACAAAATTAAAAACAATAAATATAAAGGCATATATATCAAAAATGACGCAAAAAAAAGAATCCGGTTGAAATTTAAAAGTGGTCATATATATGGAGTGCCGAGATTTTTACATAAGGAATTTGTAAAGATAGTAAATAAGCATATTGAAAAAAGAGCCATTAGCGATTCGGGAAAGAGAGAATATATAGACAAATATAAACCAGACCCTCAATTGATTAAAAATTTTGTAGGCAGAAAGAATGAAATAAAAAAAATAAATAATGCATTGAAAGAAAATAAAATCGTTGTCATTTGTGGAGTATCCGGACAAGGCAAAACTGCTTTGGCTAATAAATTTTTAGATTTATACGGAAAGGATATGGAAGAGCTGACAATATGTAAAATCGGATTTGGTGAAACAGAGGATGTAACTTTTAACGGATTCCTGCGTCATTTTATTTGTGACAACAAAAAAATGTTTGATCAAGATGCAATAAAATGCGCAGGTAATGAATCTTCATTTAAAGATCAAGATATAAGTAAAGATTATTGTCAGCAAGTAGTAGATTATATAAACACTCAAGCCGATTTTTTGTTTATAGATAATGCCAATAAAATGAACGACAATGATCTCTCCGAACTCATTGAGGCGTTATATAAGCATTTCGAAGCAAAAAAGCTTAATATTTTAATAACAACTCAACATGAGAGTAAACAAAATGTTTTGAATACTGATAAGGTCAGCATAATAAATTTGTCAGAAGATAAATTAGAAAATACGGATGCATGGAAAATATTTCAAAATCATTACTACTCCAATGCAAAAGAGAATGCTTTAGTAAAAAAAGAGAAAAAGCTGTTAGAAGAAAAAAAGCCGTTATTTGATAAATATATTGAGGCATTTTTCGGTGGCAATATTCGAGCTATTGTGTTTGTCGCTGAAATTTTCAAATCTTATGATTCTAATGGCAAAAAAGAATTATGGGGTTCGTATCAAGAAAATGGATATAAAATATTCGATGTAAAAGAGGCCGGACATGATGTAACTTTGCAAGATAAATTGGCAAAAGTTATGACTTGGCTTGATAAAAATAATGAGGATAAAACAGCATTAAAAAGTCTTTGGGACAATAAAGATACGAAATTAATATTGCTTATAGCGGCGTTGTACGAACAAAATGGAATAAGTAAAGATATTATTAATAAAGCCTTCTGCTTTAAAAACAGTTTTTCCTATGCAAATATAATGAACCCATATTTTCGATTAAATGGAGATATCATATTAATGCACCCATTGATTGCAAAAGCTTTATGTGTTGCAATTTCGGATAGTGCATATAAATTGGGATTAGATGAATGGCTTAAATTGACGTTGGCAATACAGGAAATTAAAGATGATAAAAATAACAGCTACAGCCTTAATGAAGATAATTTTAACAAGATATCTGATAAAATAAAAGAACGATTGAAAAATAATGAAGTTATAAAGATAAGCGGTTCTGTTGGTTATAAGGCATTTTATGGATTAGAGGCTACAGAAGAAGTTAAAAGGCAAGTAATAATTTCCGAAGGGGCAACCAAGATAGGAGAAAGCGCTTTTTGCTGTTCCGATATTTGCGAAATAACAATTCCGTCGACGTTAGAAAAAATTTGCGCATACGCATTCAGTGGGTGTGATATGTTAAGTAGAGTAAATCTACTGGACGACAGCAATTTGAGTAGCATTGAGGAGAAAGCTTTTTATGCGTGTGAAAATTTGAAAGAAGTAAAGATCCCGACGAATGTTAAAATTATCGGAGATATGGCTTTTTCCGAATTAAAGAATTTGGAAACTGTATATTATAATGCTGTCAGAGTCGAGTCGTGTTCAGATGTACTTTACGGGTCTAAAGAAAATCTTAAAACTATAATTTTCGGTAATAAGGTGCAATATATCGATGAATTGTTCTCCAATTTGCCGCAATTAAAGGAAATACAAATACCGGCATCGGTAGAAGAAATCGGTGCGTATGCATTTTCTGACAGTCAAAGTTTGGAAAAAGTAATATTCGAAGAGGGTAGTAAGCTAAAAAGAATAGGATGTTATTGTTTTGATAAAAGTAATAATTTACAATATTATCGTCAAGGCGGTTTTTGCTATTTGGGGACGGAAAAAAACAAAGTATTGGTATTAATAAAGCCAGAAACAATAGAAAACGATATAGCTAATCCCCAATTCGTAAATGATTCAATTATAAGAATTGGTAAAGATACAATGATAATAGCCGATTTAGCATTATCACAAACATTAGAATATAAAAAATCTTGTAGCGATATAGGATTTGCGGGATTTGATAACTATTTGATTTATGGGGACAACTTGGAACAAATAGTTGTAAATGAAGGAAATGTCAACTATAAAAGCGAGAATAATTGTTTAATTGATAAGATAGAAAATAAGCTTATAAAAGGATGCTCGAACAGCATTATACCGAATGATATAGAATATATTGCATCAATGGCTTTTGTAAAAAGTAAATTTGATACAATAACAATACCAAGCTCCGTAAAAAGAATAGAAAGGGACGCATTTTGCCATTGTAAATTTTTGAAATCCATACAAGTTGATGTAAAGAATCCTATTTATTATAGTGAAGATAATTGTATAATTGAACGACAAATAAAAAGATTAATTTTATTATCTAACAAAGGCACAATTCCTGAGGGTGTGGAATCAATAGAGGACTATGCATTTTATTATGCTTCAGGACTATTAAAAATAGATATGCCTTCAAGCATTAAAAATATTTCGTTGGCATCGTTATTATTTAATACATGTGGTAAAATTCGATTAAAAGACATTGATTCTTGGAACAATGTGCACGTTATAGCACAGAAATCTTCTTATGGATATCTTCCTTTTCATATTGAAGGTAGTAACGCTATTTTGCCTCCCCCCTATATAGTTGATATGGTAAAAAATGATGCCCCATATCATTTGCCGTTTGGCATGAGATCCAAGATGTTCGGGTATTTTTATGGAAACTGGATATTTAATTTTTCATTTATAACAAAGTATTTTAATGAAAACGAAGAACTGAAAAAACTTGAGTTTTCTGAATGGGTGTCAAAAATAAATTCATGGGTATTTTGCGGAAGTGGAATTAATCATTTAATAATTTCGAATTCGGTAGAAAGTATAGAAAAAAACGCATTCGAAAGCTGTAAGAACCTGACAGACATATCAATTGATATACGATCGAGTCGTTTAAAATGTATTGGCGATTTTTGTTTCTATAATTGTAGAAGGTTGCGATATGTAGACATTCCGGAAACCGTAAAGGAAATAGGCATTTTGGCATTTTATAATGTTGATCATACTAATGAATTAAATATAAAATATGGAGGTGCAAAGCGAGACTGGGAAAGACTATTGCGCAAATCCACTAAGTGTGTTGAATTTAATGATCATGTACATTTGGTTACACCTTTCGGTTATTTGATGGGTGACTCTGTTGAAATAAACGTAACCTGCGTCGATGGATCCTTATAAAGATAGTAAAAATAATATGTAGTATAAAACCGATTATGAGAAAATATATAAATTGGCAAAAGACAGGATATAATTTGCAATTATTGCGTAACGACAATATTGACCTCAGACGGTATGTGTGTGGTGCTATCAACAACAGTAAGCCGGACAAAGAAAAAAGACTTTGTAGTGGCGATTGTGAAAGCTGCAAGTTTGAAATGGATCGAAGCATAAGCCGTGTGGAGCTTGCGCAAGTTTTTAATGTGTCCGAAAGCGTGATTTTTAATTGGGAAATAGGCAAAACGCCGGTTTCGTTAGAGGACATGCTGTTTTATTGTTTGGTCGCTAAAGTCAAATTGGAAGATATAATAATTTTTGAAGAATAAAAGTAAGGGAAATTTGAATGATGAAGTTACTTACAATAGGATTTAATGGAATGTGGGTTTTAGATCATCAAAATGATGATTTGCTACCTATAGAATGCCTTAAGGATAAGCTAAATGAAATCAATGAATGTCAAATTCAGGACAGCACGTTGACCAAGTTGGTGCTTGTTTTCGATGAAGATCGAATAAGCGCAGAAGAGTTAGAATCAAATATAAAAAGTATATTATCTGAAATATATCCTAAAGATATGTCGGATGATGTCGTGTCATTTGAATTAGCCGAATTTAATAAAAACATTGAATCAAGTGAGGACGATGAGAAAGATGCAACATCAGATGATGAATTCAGAGAAAGGATGCAGCGTATAAGAGACAAAATGATAGCCCAAATAATGAATAGAGATGCCGAAATTGTTTCTAACGATAGAAATTCAGATGCAATTCTTGCGGAAATTGACCAATTAGTTGCTGCCGAAGGTTTTAAACAATTGGCGTGTGAATTAGTAAAAATAGCGCCGGAAGTAAAAGAAGGGCGTAGAAGCGAAATATTTACAAACCAAAGCTATTTATTTTCCATTGGCGAGGGGTGTGGTTTAAGCACTTATTTGCGTCTTTTTGCCGAGCTTATTACGTCTCTTGGCATACAAAATATAAAAGACATACCTATTGTGGAAGAAAGACTCGATTGTTATAAAGAGGGTATGGAGCCGTTTGAAAATGTAATAAAAGCGCTTTCGGAGGATGAGGATGACTACCTTAAAATCATTTGTATCGATATTAGCGAATGGTTAAACAAAACCGATTCGATTAATTTTAAAAAGTTTTTAAGAAAACTCGAGAAGGTAAACAATAAAAATTTATATGTTTTTAGGATTCCTTTTGTAGAAAAGGATGTGTTGGAAAGAATAAGATATTCATTAAGTGATTTGTTGTATATAAAAGCCGTAACTTTTCCGCCTTTAGATAGTAAAGACATAAAAACGTATGCGAAAAAGCAATTTAATGATTACGATCTTAAAGTAGACGATAAAGCGTGGGATATTTTTTTGGATCGTATTTCGGAAGAAAAGAAGGACGGAAAATTTTATGGACTGAATACAATACAAAAAGTAGTAAAAGAAATTGCTTATAAGAAATTACTGAGTAGTGCTGACAGCAAAAAACAACATAAAAGCATAAATTTGAAGGAAATGCAACTTTTCTGCAACATTGAAGTGTCTGCACTTTCTGCCGAGGAGCAATTAAATCAACTTATCGGCAACGAAACGGTCAAAGAAAAAATAAGCGAGATTATTGCGCAAATCGAATTATCGCTCAAAGATAATTCAATTGAATCACCTTGTATACATATGCGTTTTGTCGGAAATCCGGGAACAGGGAAGACAACAGTGGCTCGTATAATTGGCAAGATGCTTAAGGAAAAAGGCGTATTGAGGGTCGGTAATTTTTATGAGTTCTCCGGTCGTGATTTGTGCGGTCGGTACGTAGGTGAAACAGCTCCCAAAACGGCAAGCATATGTAGAGATGCATATGGTTCAGTTTTATTTATCGATGAGGCATATTCGCTGTTTAGGGGTGATGATGATGGACGAGATTATGGGCGTGAAGCATTAGAAACATTGATTGCCGAAATGGAAAATCATAGGAATGATCTTGTTGTCATAATGGCAGGTTATACCGACGAAATGGACAAGCTCTTGAAAGGCAATGCCGGGCTTGCAAGTAGGATGCCTTATACAATAGAATTTCCTAATTTTAATCGTAATCAATTGTACGGAATTTTTGTTTCAATGGTGACAAAAAGATTTAGGTGCGACAAATTTTTGTTAGAAGCGGCAAAAGGCTATTTTATGTCGTTATCGGAAGAAACGATAAAATCAAAAGAGTTTGCAAATGCAAGGTTTGTGCGTAATCTATTTGAACGTGTTTGGGCAAAGGCGGCCTTGAGGTGTGAGTTGAACAAAGTAACTGAAGTTACTTTAACTAAAGATGATTTTGAAGCTGCCATTAAGGATAAAGAATTTGCATTTAATACTTCAAAAAGAATAAAAATCGGTTTTTAGTATAGGAGGATATTTTTTATGATTGATGAAGATATGGCGAAACAAGCAAGACGAGTTTTTAAGACGGCTTGCACAATTTTTGACGAGAAGGGTTTTAAGTGTGAAAAAGATGAAGAGAATTTTTCTATTTCTTGCTGTATGCAAGGAGATGACCTCGACATTACCATCGAAATAAAGATTGACCCCGAAGTATATTCGGTTCTTGTATATTCGGTAATGCCGTTTCGAGTTTTACCTGAAAAGAAAGATGCGATGGCGGTGGCTGTGAGTAGGGCTAATTGGGGACTCCCAGATGGAATCTTCGATTATAACTACGAACATGGTAAGATACTGTTTAGAACAAATATGTGTTACAAGGACAGTTTGATTAGTAATGATGTATTCAATTATATGGTTGGAATAGTTTGCTATTTTGTTGATAAATACAACGATAGATTTTTTGCGGTTTCAAAAAGCGATATGACCTTTGACGAAATTATGAAGTTTATTGATTAAAGGAGAAAACAAATATGTCGGATATGAAGAATCTCAATGAACAAAGTGTCTATGATAATCTTTGTTCTTATATGGATGAAAATGGTTTAACTTATAAAAAAAACGACGAGAATACCGAGATTTTATTTGGAATGAACGGTGATGACATTCCTATGACTTTTACTGTAAAAGTAGATGAGGATAAAGAAATAATTAAAGTATGTTCTTTACTCCCAGTTGTATTTATGGAGGACAAGAGGGTTGATGGCGCTCTTGTTACATGTTGTGCTAATTATAAATTGTCAAAAGGTGGCTTCCAATATGATTTAAATGACGGTACTGTCATGTTTTTAATGACAAATGCCTATATGGGCAGCTTGTTATCAAAATCTATATTTGAGTACATAATCGGGTTTGCCGTTTCTGTGGTAGATAATTACAACGATAAGTTCTTTTTAGTCGCAAAAGGGAAGATGTCAGTTGAAGAATTCTTAAAAAGCGAATAAAATTGTATTCAATACAACTTTGCTATAATTAATACCAATAAATTGGCAATTTGTAAAGAATCACTTATATTCATAAGAAAAAATAATTTTAAGATGTCTGCTTTATTTTGTATAATATACTTGTAAATTAGGAGGAGATAATGAATCAACAAGGAATAGGAGATTATAATGTTGATATCGTAATTTGCATTGACGCAACAGGCAGTATGGCTCCGATTATCAATGAAGTCAAGAAAAATGCATTGACTTTTTATCAAAAGTTCGTAGATGCAATGGATGATAATGATAAAACAGTAGATCAGTTGCGAATCAAGGTGATAGTGTTCAGAGATTATATATGTGATACAATGCCTATGGTTGAATCGGAATTTTTTGTTTTACCTTCTCAAAGTGATAAATTCAAGGCTTTTGTTAGCGGTATTGAGGCAATAGGCGGAGGCGATACTCCCGAAAATGCGCTTGAGGCTATAGCT
>CANQUR010000051.1 GCA_947627075.1 uncultured Clostridia bacterium | reverse complement strand
CTTATAAACGGCTTGCTCGTCCCTTCGAGCGGAACGGTCACTGTTGACGGCATGAGTACCGCGGACAAGAGTTCGCTTTTTGATATAAGAAAAACCGTAGGCGTGGTCTTTCAAAATCCCGACAACCAAATGGTAGCAACCATAATAGAGGACGATATAGCGTTCGGACCCGAAAACCTCGGGCTCGATCCGAAGGAGATAAGGCAAAGGGTGGATTGGGCGCTCAAATGCGTGGATATGTACGAATATCGCGAGGGTGCGCCGTTCAGACTCAGCGGCGGGCAAAAACAACGCATTGCGATAGCGGGTGTGCTTGCCATAAAGCCGAGAGCGATGATACTCGACGAATCTACCTCTATGCTCGATCCGATAGGCAAAAAAGAGATAATGGATATTGTTTGCAAGCTCAATCGCGAAGAAAAAATGACGGTCATAATGATAACGCACTTTATGGATGAAGCCGCGCTTGCCGACAAGATCTTCGTCATGGACGACGGAGAGCTCGTTTTGAGCGGAGGCAAAGAGGTCTTACTCGATCCGTTGCTCGAACAAAAGGGACTTAATGCGCCTCCCGCAGTGAGGATAGCGAAGAAATTACGCGAAAGAGGCATGGATATAGGCGAAGTATTTACGCCCGAGGAACTTGCGGAGGAAATATGTCGATCGTTATAAAAGATTTAAGATATGTCTATTCTCCGCGTACACCTTTCGAAAGGGTCGCCCTCGACGGCATTACAATGACGATAAACGACGGGGACTTTTTCGGCATAATCGGGCATACGGGCAGTGGAAAGAGCACGCTAATAAGTCACTTTAACGGACTTATAAAGCTTATGGAAGGCAGTTTGACGGTAAACGGCATAGACCTGACGGGCAAATACGATTACAAGCAGCTACGCAGCAAGGTGGGCATGGTTTTTCAATACCCAGAATATCAACTCTTTGACGAAACGGTGGAGCGCGACGTCGGATTCGGTCCGAAAAATCTCGGGCTTAACGACGGTGAGATAAAAAAGCGAGTCGAGGACGCTATCCGTCTTGTGGGACTTGATTACGAAAAAATAAAGGACAGGTCGCCGTTTGAATTGAGTGGCGGACAGATGCGTAGGGCCGCGCTTGCCGGCGTGCTTGCCATGAAGCCCGAAATACTCGTGCTCGACGAGCCAACCGCAGGGCTTGATCCGCGCGGCAAAAGAGAGATCCTCGAACTTGTAAAACATATAAAGTCGGAATGCCCGACTATAGTCATGATCTCGCACAATATGGACGAAATTTCCGAATATTGCAATCGCATTGCCGTATTGGGAAACGGTAAGCTCGAGGGCGTATTTACTCCTTTTGAGCTTTTCGGACAAGAGGAGATAATTCAAAAACTCGGCTTAAGATTGCCTACGCCCGCATATATATCGTATTTGTTACGCGAACGGGGATTGGATATTCACGCGAGCGACGAGCAAAGCCTTGTAGAAGAAATACTCAAGGCAAAAGGAGCGAAAGATGCGTGACGTTTCTTTTGGACAATATTATCCGACAAAATCGGTCATTCATCGAATGGACGCAAGGGCAAAGATCGTATTTGTTTTGGCATACATCGTATTGCTGTTTTTGGTGCCTACGGTCGATTCCGCGCTCAAAAGCGGGATTTCGCTCGGAAATTATACGGTAAGGACTGCGGCGGCATATTTAGTAATATTTTTATTTTTGACTGTTGCGGTGATCTTCAGCCGCGTTCCGCTTATGAAGGTGCTCAAAAGCATAAAGGCGGTCATTATACTCGTACTGTTTACGGCGATAATCATGCTTTTGTTTTATGGCGGACAGGCGACGCACATATATTTTAAGTCGGGTATAATAAGCGTATCGCTCGAAGGCATTATAAGCGCATTGACTATGGCAATAAGGCTGTTTTTGCTCGTGCTCGGTCCGTCGCTACTCACTTTGACCACTACGCCCGTAGAACTCACAGACGGAATAGAGAGGTTGCTTAAACCGTTAAGCTATATAAAAGTTCCCGTTCATGATATAGCCATAATCATGAGCATAGCTTTAAGGCTTATCCCCACGCTCATAGAGGAGACGGACAAGATAAAGAATGCGCAAAAGGCGCGTTGCGCGGACTTTGACAGCGGCAATGTTTTCAAAAGGGCAAAGGCGCTCATACCCGTTTTGGTGCCGCTGCTCATTTCGTCTTTCCGCCGAGCGGACGAGCTCGCTTATGCAATGGATTCGAGGTGCTATCGCGGCGCAAAGGGAAGAACGCGAATGAAGGTCATGAAATTGTCGTTTCGCGACTTTGCCGCTTTTTTTGTTCTATTGGCAGTCTTTTTCGTAGTACTCATGTTTATTTATAACTACTTCGGCGTTGCGTCTTGGCTGTATCAAATTGTGCTTACGATATTATGAGAATAAAACTAATGATAGAATACGATGGATCGAACTTTTGCGGTTGGCAATTTCAGCCGGGTTTACGTACTGTTCAATCCGAGCTTGAAGAGGCAATCGAAAAGGCTACGGGCGAAAAAGCACGAGTGACGGCGAGCGGCAGGACGGACGCTGGCGTTCATGCGCTGGGACAAGTGGCGCATTTCGACGTCGAAAAAGATCTCGGCTCAAAGTACGCGGGCGCGCTCAATTACTATCTTCCGCCCGATATTCGCATTATCAAAGCGGAAAAAGCAGATGAAAGTTTTCATGCACGCTTTAGCGCAAAGAACAAGACATATAAGTATGTCATATACGAAAGCGAGGTGGACAGCGCTCTTTTGCGTAAAAAGGCGACAAAAGTCAGCGGAAAACTCAACGCCTCGCAAATGAACAGAGTTGCGAAAGCTTTTGTGGGCAAGCACGATTTCGCCGCATTCATGAGCACGGGCTCCGAAACTTCGACCACTGTCAGAACGATAACGGATATCGAGGTAAAACGCAAGGACGGTTTTATTATAATTTCGGTGAGCGCCGACGGATTTCTGTACAACATGGTGCGAAAGATCGCCGCCGCGCTTATTAAAGTAGGCAAAGGCGAGATGGGCTACGACGATATAACGCAACTTTTGGATCGTAATGCGACTTTTGCTCCCGTAGCGCCCGCCGAAGGACTTTATTTATTCAAGGTGGAATATAAAAATGAATAACATTTTGATAGTGGCTTGCGGCGAATTCGGGGCTACGCTTAAGGCGGGAAGAAAACTCGGAGAACTTGTGAGCGGAGCGGTGATAGAGGGCAAGGAAAAACGCGACATAAAAGAATACGATATTATCGTGCTGGGTACAAATATAAGATTCAATAAGTTCAACAAGCGCTTTTTCAAGTGGCTCAAAGCTGTAAAAAAGGCGGATAAACCGCTATACATATATATTTGCGGAGCAGAGATCGAGGCACAAGAAAGTCATATCCAGAGAATGCGCGAGGAAGCGCCTTTTGCAAATGATATTCGTTATGTATGGGGTGAACTCGACGCGTCAAAGGCGAAGCGATTCAAAAAATATGCTATAGAGAGCTTCATTGAGGGGAGAAAAAAGGACGGATTGTCTAAACCGCGTATCCTCGACAAGGAAATAAGAGAGCTTGCGGCAAGCATAAAAGAATAAAGCTTAAACGACCGACGACATAAAAAAACGGCGCTATTTGTGTGATAGCGTCGTTTCCCTTTTGAAGTGAGTAATTATTTAGCAAGCTTTACTGCTTCTTCCGAACCAATAGCAACCATTTTACCGCTTCTGTAAATGGTAGTATTCAAAAGATTGTTGTTTTTTGCAGTTTCTTCCGCTTTCTTTGCATCATCTTCGTTAGCAAACCAAGTGATCGTAACGGTATTTGTAATGCCTTTTGATGCAGTTAAAATTGCAGTGTCGTCATCCATTTCGGTAAGATTTACCGAATAGCCGTTTTTCTCATACTTTGCTTTCAAATCGGCAGGCTTTTTTGCGCCGCAAGCGGTGAGAGCAAGCATAGCGACTGCAAGAGTAAGAGCAAGAACAAAACTTAACTTTTTCATTTATGTATCCTCCTTCTTTTATTCGCAACTTTCATTGCATTAAAGATTATATGCTTATCTTCGGCAAAAGTCAAGCAAAAATACGTGTTTTTGTCGATTATGCTTTATAAATGTGTAAGACTTATTTGGTTAAGTGTGTAAGTAATTAAATTATTCGACATTATTGCCGCATTTTCAACATTTATTACAAAAAAAATATGTCATCGGTACGCTATAATCGCATAAAAGAGGTTTATTTATGCGTAAAAGAGACATAATTATTTATTCGGTATCGGCAGTTTTGTTTGTGATCCTTTCGCAAGCCGAGTTTATGGGAATATCTTCGCTCGGTGTGGGATTACTTGCCGCGCTTTCGGCATTGGGATTGTGTTCGCCCGTTTTGTCCATCTTTTTGATCTTGAGCTCTTTGATACATTTTTCGTTTGGCAGTCTCATTTATAATGTGGTTGCAAGCGCCGTCTTTTCCGCCATTTGGCTTGTGTCGCTAAAGTATAAGGTCAAAAAATACGTTTATCTGCTTGGCGGGATATTTTCTCAAGTGGGGCTGGTGATAGGCGCGCTTATTTACAAAGCCAATGTGATCGCAGTGGTCGTGGCGATATTTTTGTCGCTCGTGTTCGCTTATGTCGTTTATTGCTTAGGAACGCCGATAATAAAGAATCAATTGAGGTTCAAGTTGCTTGACAGCGAGCTCATTTGCGGCGGTATTGTGCTTGCGGCATTGGCATACGGGCTTGCGTCGATAGATCTCGTATTTCCGTTTGCTCCGTTGTTTTTTGCGCTTACGGTGCTTTTTGCGGTCAAGCTTTTGGGCGGAGGAGGAGTGATCGCCGGCTTATGCTTTGCGATCGGCTTTGCGATAAAGGACGGAGTCGGGCTTATGGGCGCATTTGTATTTATGTCCGTTGTAGCCTTGATATTTATACCCGCGCCTCGAATACTTTCTGCCGTATCGCTACTGCTGTCATTTATAATGTACATTTTCTTCTTTAACCTGGTTCCGTCTAATGCGATATGGTGGCTTGTTTCGCTCCTTATCGGAGGGATAGTTTATGTGCTCGTGCCGTACAAAAAGCTCGAAACGGCAAAGGGATTCTTTGCTCCCGACGGCAGAAGGGCTTTGCGTGGCATGGTCAATCACGATCGTGTGGCAATAGGACAAAAGCTCGAGGCGGTGAGCGGAGTCTTTAATGAAATGAGCTCCATTATGGATGGAGGAGAAGGTAAAGTCAGCGACGATCACCTCGAAGAACTCACGTCCAATCTTGTGGGCAGAGTTTGCGTCATGTGCCCCAGATACGACGTTTGTTCGCATAGCACAGTCATTGACAGCGTAAAAAATGTCATGGAGGCGGCGCTCGACAACGGTCGACCGACGGTAGCCGAGCTTCCGAGCGGCATAAAAGGCAATTGCGTATCGATTGCGTCACTGATATCCGCGTCGAGCGAGCTTGCCGCGCAATATACCGATCGACTAAATCGCTTCAAAAATGTCAATGCGGCAAAAAAGATGGTGGCTTCGCAACTTAAAGGTATGTCGGATATTCTTGCCGCAATGGCAAAAAAAGAATCCGAACCATTGAGATTCGATGCCGAGATCGAAAAAAAGATAGCCGAAGAACTTACATACAGAATGGTAGTTACGTCCGAAGTTTTGGTCACGGGCAACGCATATCCGCTTAACGTAATGCTTACCGTGCTTACCGATACGCTCAATAAAGAAGCGATAAAACTTGTACTGAAAAAGCTTTTGGGCGTTCCGTTTACCATAGACAGAGTCGAAAGCGGAAACCTCTCGGGTTATACGATAGTCTATGCCTCATCCAAACCGAGATTCGACGTCGTATTTTCGGTTTGCGGCTGTGCGAAGGAAAAGAATACGGTAAGCGGTGACGCACATTCGTTTATCAAGATAGACGATCACAGATTTATGATGGCTATTTGCGACGGCATGGGAAGCGGGGTAAAGGCAAACGAATTTTCAAGTTCGACTATTTCGCTTATAGAAAACTTTTATAAGGCGGGTTTCAGTCACAGCCTTGTATTAAGCAGTGTAAATGACTTTTTGACGCTTTCCACCGAGGAGATCTACAGCGCCGTCGACGTCGCCGTAGTCGATCTCGAAAATGGGTTGTGCGATATAATAAAGATAGGCTCGCCCGCAAGCTATATAAAGACCAAAGATACGGTTATGCGTGTAGACGGTTCGTCTTTGCCTATAGGCGTGCTTGAGGAAATGAAGCCCAATATCATTACATATCCTCTTAAAGGCGGAGAAACCGTGGTACTCACGAGCGACGGAGCGTCGGATAGCTTTGTCGGCGACGGTCTTGCCGACATCATAAACAATTCCGCAAAATTGCCCGAGCAATTATGCAAAGCCGTGGTGGATAATGCATTAAAGAACACGGGCAATCCGTGTGACGATATTACAGTGGCGGCGTTCCATATCTTTAAGTCCGTCTAAAAGCCGATATTGACAAATTTATGGAAGTAATGTATAATTTTCTTATGGAAAATGCCGAGCTTATTTATGATGTCGTGGTCGGTACGCTCATAGCCGTTTGTATTATTTCGCATATTCTTGTTGCGACATTGAGAAGCGGCAAAGGCGTAAAGATATTTTTTGCGATTTTCGGCGGGCTGTTGCTTTTATCCAGCATATTGCTTGCTCTCATATGGAAGGGAACGATAGTCGTATCTTTTTCACCCGTTTTGACGGCTATAAAGAAGGTCGAATATTCCCCATATCTTGCCATGGCGCTTGTTATATCATGCGCGAGCGAATTTTCGGGAATGTTGTATTTACTACGTGCAAGTTGCGATAAAGTCGAGCTTGTATCGCAAAACCCAATGCCGTCTGTCGAGGAAAGTTCAATATCCGTTCCGTCGAATGTAAGAAAGGCAGGCGAACGTAAGCACGGCGAATACAAGATAATAGAGGAGGACCAAATATGAGACCTTTTGCCGGAGTTGATATAGGCGGGACCATGACAAAGGTGGGAGTACTCGGCGAGAATTTCGAAAGCGCGTCATTTTGCACTCCGCATGACAAGGATCGACTCATATTGGAGATATGCAAAGAGATACTGAAGTTGAGCCACGGAAAGACGCTTGAAGGCGTGGGAGTAGGATGTCCCGGGGCTGTCGATCCAAACGGCAAAGTGGACTTTATGCCCAATCTCGACTTCGAAGACTTCGATATAGGCGCTTTGCTAAAAAGAGAATTGCAAACGAATGTGGCTGTCACAAACGACGCCAATGCGGCGGCGCTGGCAGAATGTAAGCGAAACGATTTTTCCGACGCGGTGATGCTCACTTTGGGCACGGGCGTGGGGAGCGGAATTATAATAGGCGGAAAAATTTACGAGGGAGCTAACGGCAAAGCCGCCGAGCTCGGGCACATGATAATAGAAGCCGACGGCAGAAGGTGCGGATGCGGTATGAAAGGGTGTTTGGAGGCGTATGCGTCGGCTTCGGCGCTTATCGCTCAAACGAAAAGGGCAATGGAAGCAGATCGAAGCTCGTTTATGTGGGAATTATGTCCGGATATAAATGCCGTGGACGGAAAGGTGGCGTTCGAGGCGGAGAAGCTGGGCGATAGGGCGGCAAAGGAAGTTGTGGAGGAGTATATAAAATATCTCGGCACGGGAATTATAAATATATGTAATATTTTTCGCCCCGAGGCTGTAATTATAGGAGGAGGGGTGAGCAATCAAGGCGAGTATTTGCTGGGCAGATTGCGTAACTTTTGCCTCGCTCGCGAATACGGGTATAAAAATGCGCCTCATCCGCAAATAATAAAGGCAAGGCTCGGTTCGCTTGCGGGATTGTACGGAGCGATCGAGTTGATAAAGTATAAATCGGAGGAAAGAAATGAAAGACCTTAACGGAACCAAAACTCAAGCCAATTTGCTTGCGGCATTTGCCGGCGAATCGATGGCGCGCAACAAATACACCTTTTATGCGAATAAGGCGAAAAAGGAAGGCTTCGAGCAGATCTCGGGCATTTTTTCGGAAATTGCCGACAACGAACGCGCTCACGCCATGATATGGTTTTCCCGACTTCACGGCGGAATAGCGGATACCAAATCCAACTTGCTCGACGCCGCCGAGGGCGAATACGCCGAATGGGCGGATATGTACAAACGCTTTGCCGCGGACGCGCGCGAAGAGGGTTTCGAGGACATAGCGACGCTGTTTGAAAAGGTCGGCGATATAGAACAAGAGCATGAGCAAAGATATCGCGAACTGCTCGATAACCTCGAAAACGGCAGAGTGTTCTCGCGACCGGAGGAGAAGATATGGATATGTCGAAATTGCGGGCATATCCACTTTGGAACAGAGGCTCCCGAAACTTGTCCCGTTTGCTCGCACCCGAGGGCTTATTTCGAGATAAAAGCCGAAAATTATTGATTTGAAAAACAAATTTTTAAGATTATGCCGTTAAATCCGCATACGGCTAATGCAATTAATAATTTACCATATTATCCCCATGAAAACTCTTGGGGATATATTTTATAGTCCATAAATGCAACATGCGACATAAAAAATAGTAAATACGAAAAAATTTGTCATATTTAAGTTGACATCGATCGTAAGGCATGCTATACTATTCATGACATAAATTTGCGTATTTACGTAAAAAATTATCGTAGGTAGTAGTATGATTGAAAGAAAAAGGTATCTAAACCGTCTTATCGACAAAAAGGAAAACGGACTTATAAAAATCATTACGGGTATCCGTCGATGCGGCAAATCGTATTTGCTGTTTCGAATTTATTATGATTATTTGCTGTCTATCGGCGTCGATGCAAATCATATAATTACGATTGCGTTGGATGACGTCGAAAACATTAAATATCGTAATCCGATAATGCTCGGAGAGTTTATTCGAAGTAAGATTACTGACAATAAAATATATTACGTATTTTTGGATGAAATACAAAATGTGGCTACGATAAAAAATCCATATATTTCAGGCGGAGATGACAGAGTAGGTTTTGTGGATGTGCTAAATGGTCTTTTGCACAAGAGGAACGTTGACGTTTATATTACGGGAAGCAACTCCAAAATGCTTTCTTCCGATATCGCAACCGAATTTAGAGGGAGAGGTGATGAAATACGTGTAAATCCGCTATCTTTTGCGGAATTTTATGCGGCATATTCGGGCGATAAGCATGACGCGTGGAAGGAATATTGTATATATGGAGGAATGCCGTATGTACTTTCTCTTGCCTCGCATGAAGACAAGAGCAAATATTTGACCGACTTGTTTGCTCAAACCTATCTTTCCGACGTGTTGGAACGTAATCGAGTAGGCGAGCCGGATATTATGGAAGATCTGTTAAACGTTGTTTCTTCTGCCGTCGGCTCTTTAACAAATCCGACGAAGTTATCCAATACTTTTTTAAGTGTAAATAAAAGAGCGGTTTCATCAAGGACTATAAATATTTATTTGAATTATCTTATCGACGCGTTTTTATTGAGTAAAGCCTATCGCTATGATATCAAGGGAAAGAAATATATAGGTACTCCGCTTAAATATTATTTTACGGATATTGGCTTGCGTAATGCAAGACTTAATTTTAGGCAAACCGAAGAAAATCATATTATGGAAAATATTATTTATAATGAGTTATGTATTCGTGGATTCAACGTTGACGTGGGTGTAGTCGAATATAACTACAAAGATGAATTAGGCAAAAGCAAAAGAGTACATCTCGAAGTGGACTTTGTTGCAAGCAAAGCCGACAAACGGTACTATATTCAATCTGCGTTATACGTAAGTACCGAAGAAAAGCGCTTGCAAGAAACAAAATCACTTAACCGCATAGACGATTCTTTCAAAAAAATAGTCATAGTGAAGGATAATATTATTCCGTGGCATGATGAAGAAGGTATTATGTATGTCGGGATCGAACAATTTCTCGTCGACGAAAGCGCAATGGAGTTGTAAAAAAAGGACTGCTTATTTTTAAGACAGCCCCTTTATAAGTTTTAGATTTTATGCTTCGGTTTCGACCTGTTCGCCCTCGGTCGCTTCCTTTGTCATTGTTTCCTTGTACAGCTTATCGGTAAGTCGCCCGTGTTTCTTTTGAATGAAGTAAGCTGTCAATATAAGAGCGACAAAGAGAACTGCTCCGACTATCCATCCGAGCCAAATCCAACCTGTCAGCCCCGATACAAGGAAGCAGAAAAAGGCGATAACGGCAATGAGCAATGCATTGGGCAGTTGAGCTTTTACATAGCCGAGGTGGTTGCTTTTACAAGCCGCCGCCGAAAGTATGGTCGCGTCGGAGATGGGGGATACTTGATCGCCGAATACTGCGCCCGAAAGCACTGCGGCTATGGTAAGT
>CANQUR010000050.1 GCA_947627075.1 uncultured Clostridia bacterium | reverse complement strand
CCTTTTTTCAGACGGAGAAAATTATGTATAAACGTGTTTTACTTAAGCTCAGCGGCGAGGCGCTTGCAGGCAAGGACGGCTACGGACTTGATGAATCAACTGTGGACAGAGTGGTAAATCAGCTTGTCAAGCTACGCGAAAAGGGCACTGAGATAGCGATCGTCGTAGGCGGCGGCAACTTTTGGCGAGGCAGACAGGGAAAACATATGGATAAATCCACTGCCGATTACATGGGTATGCTTGCCACGACGCTCAATGCGCTTGCCCTTTGCGACGCAATAGAGTCGAAAGGAGTGCCCGCGCGCGTTCAAACGGCAATAAATATCAACGTTATTGCCGAGCCGTTTATTTTGCGCAAGGCGCTCAAACATCTCGAAAAAAAACGCATTGTCATATTCGCGTGCGGAACGGGCAATCCGTATTTTACGACCGATACGGGAGCCGCGCTTCGCGCCGCCCAGATAAAGGCGGACGCGCTCATAATGGCAAAGAACATCGACGGAGTATACGACTGCGATCCGCGCAAGAACTGCAATGCGGTAAAGCTCGACAGACTTTCGTATATGGAAGTCATGAACCGTCATCTCGAGGTCATGGACCTTACTTCCATAACCATGTGTATGGAAAACAACATTCCGATCGTGGCGTTCGGACTTGGCGAAGATGATGCCATAGTTCGTGCCGGCATGGGTGAAAAAATAGGTACGGTTATCAATTGATTTTACTTGTCACATTTGCAAAATTTTGGTATACTATAAAAAAATGTAAAAACGGAGGGACGTATGGCAATAACAAACTTACAGTTCAAAGAGGAATTCGATAAATTCGAAGAAAGCCTTATAAAGGGAATAGACTACTTGCGCAATGAATTTTTGACCGTTCGCGCGGGCAGAGCAAATCCGCAAATACTCAACAAGGTCACTGTCGACTATTACGGCACCCCCACACCGCTTAACAACATGGCTAATATCACGGTGCCCGAGGCAAGAATGCTTGTCATTTCGCTTTGGGACAACTCAATGTTAAAGGAAGTCATGAAGGCGATACAGGCGTCGGATATAGGCATTACGCCTACCAACGACGGCAAGGTGATAAGGCTCGTGTTCCCGCAACTCACCGAGGAAAGGCGCAAAGAGCTCACCAAGCAGGTGAAAAAGATAGCCGAGGACAGCAAGGTCACGCTTCGCAACGAGCGACGTGACATTATGGACGTTATCAAAAGATTCAAAAAGGACAATATAATTACCGAGGACGAGGAAAAGGCTTATGGCGTCGAGGTCCAAAAGACCTTGGATAGCTATATAGCAAAGATCGACTCCTTGTTAAAAGATAAGGAAGCGGAAATTCTTGAGATCTGATAAAAGTCCGAAGCATATAGCATTTATTATGGACGGGAACGGCAGATGGGCGCGCGAGCGCCTTTTGCCGCGTAATTCGGGACACAAGGAAGGGGTAAAAACTATGGTGCGCATAGCGAAAGCTTGCCACGAGCTTGCCTTGCCATATGTGTCCTTTTATGCATTTTCGACCGAAAATAAATTCAGACCGGCGTCCGAAGTTAAAGGACTTATATCGCTTATGGGTAGAATAGGCGAGGTCTCGGACGAATTGATAAAATACGATATGCGTCTCAATATTTTGGGCGACATCACGTATTTTGACGAGCGTACACAGGCGCTGATCGTCGAAAGCGTTCAAAAGACGAGTTCGCTTAAGGGCGGCGTTGTAAATATTGCGCTCAATTACGGAGGCAGAGACGAGATTATTCGAGCGGCGCAACTCTATCGAGACAGCGACGGTTCGAAACATGTCGAAGAATTTTTGTATACTGCTGGTCAGCCCGATCCGGACATTTTGATAAGGACGGGCGGCGAAAAGCGATTGAGCAACTTCATGCTCTACCAGCTTGCGTATACGGAACTGTTTTTTACCGACACATATTGGCCGGATTTCTCGCAAGAGGAATTAAACTCTATTATAGCAGAATATTATAAAAGGGATAGGCGATTCGGCAAATGAAAGATATAAAAAAAAGAGTAATTACGGGCATTGTGATCTTCGTCGTATTTGCGGCGATAATTTTGCTTGCGCTTAAGGTACATTGGGCGTTTTTCGACGCCTTTATCGTATTTCTCGCGTTGATCGCTTCGGGTGAAATGTGCGCGGCTATAAGCAAAAGGTTCCCGAAACCGCTTACGGTCATAGTCAGCATAACAGTTGTGCTCGGATATATCGCGTATATGATAGCCCAAACCGTTGTGAACATAGGCGGAATAACGAGCTTTTACAGTGTCGTTCTCGTCATGTGCCTTATAGCGATAGTCTTTTCGCTGTGTTCCAAAAAAGTCGGCACAAATAACGTGGTGTCTACCATGTTTGTGCTTGTATATCCCGTTTCGGCGCTTATGTATTTGCTTGGATTCAATCATTTTCCGGCACCGTATAGGTCCGACGTGCTTTTGATCTTGTTCGTGTCCGCACCGCTTACCGACACGTTTGCATACTTTGTGGGAAGCATAGTAAAGGGCAAAAAGTTGTGTCCGAGGATAAGCCCGAACAAGACGATTTCGGGAGCAATAGGCGGACTTATAGGCGGCACATTGGGCGGCGTATTGATGTATTTTATATCGGGCACGGCAGTAGGCGAATTTTTGGGTATGGGCGCACTCATGACGGGACCTGGTAATTACATCAATTTTATATGCATGGGGCTTTTGTGCTCGGTAACGACTCAAATCGGCGATATTTTTGCATCATATATAAAGCGAGTAGTGGGGATAAAGGACTATGGCAATCTTCTGCCCGGACACGGCGGAGTGATGGATAGGATCGACGGCTTGATCATGGGAGGTATTTTTCTGTTTCTGTACGCCTCCATACTTATGGCAATATGAAAAAAATAGCTATATTCGGGAGCACGGGCTCGATAGGCAAGCAAGCGCTTGATTTTATAGCGGCGAACGAAAACGAATTCAAAGCGGACGTTTTGATTGCATATGATAACCTCGAACTGCTCATAGAACAGGCAAAACGATTCAAACCACGCGCTGTGGGGCTATTGAACGAAGCTTGCTGGGATAAAAAGAAATGCCTCGTCGACAATGTAAAAACAGAGGTCGGCAAAGACGCGTACGAGCTTTGCTTCGATTGCGACACGATATTGTTTTGCGTAGTCGGAGTGGACGCCATGCGTGCGCTTGCGACATTCATCGAGCGCGGAAAGCGTATCGCGCTCGCGAACAAGGAATGCCTTGTTTCGGCGGGAAGAATTATAATGGATAGGGCGAAAAAGTTCGGCGCCGAGATCATACCCGTCGACAGCGAACATTCCGCGGTTTGGCAATGTTTGCGAGCGGGCGGAGAGGTCAAAAAGATAATTCTTACGGCGAGCGGCGGCAGATACTATCGAATGAGCGAGGAAGAACTCAAAAGCATAACGCCCAACGAAGCTTCAATACATCCCAATTGGAAAATGGGAAAGAAGATATCTATTGACAGCGCAACAATGATGAATAAAGCGCTCGAACTCATCGAAGCGAGGTGGCTGTTTGACACAAAGGAAGTTGATTACGTCATCCACCCCGAAAGCGTCATACATTCTTTGGTAATGATGAAGGACGGCGCGATATTCGCACAGCTTTCCGAGCCGGATATGCGACTTCCCATTTCGGTGGCGCTTTCCTATCCCGAAAGGACGGAATGCGGTATAAAGAATTTCGAATTTGACAGACCTCTTACATTTGTGCCAAAGCGTGAGGACGTATTCTATGCTCCCGTGCTCGGTAAATACTGCATAGAGCGAGGCGGAACGGCGGGTGCGGTGTTGGACGCGAGCAACGAAGCGGCAGTCAAACTCTTTTGCGAAAAGCGCATCGCCTTTACCGATATAGCAAAAATTGTAAAACAAGCGTTGTATTCGACTCGGATATACGAAACGAGTTCGATTGAAGACATCATCATGTTACATGACGAGATAAAAAACAAGGTTTATAAGAACGATCTATAAGGAGAAGAAATGAAGATCTTATTTATATTATTAGCCGTAATTATACTTCTGCTTATGATAACGATCCATGAGTTCGGGCATTATATTGCCGGAAAATTGCTTGGATTCAAAATAGAGGAGTTTTCCATAGGCTTCGGACCAAAGATCTTTTCCAAAAAAAAGAAAAACGGAGAAGTATTTTCCATAAGGCTTTTGCCTCTCGGCGGATTTTGCGCATTTGCGGGCGAAAGCGAGGAGGAAAACATCCTTGCACCCGAAAAACTGAAAAAGAGCCCGTTTGACGAAAACGACAACGGCACGGAAAAGGGAAAAACCGACGATAAAGACGAAAAGTCTGCCGATCCCGACGAGAGCGTAAAGGTAGTTGCGGTCGATGAAAAGGACAAAATACAGACCGCCGAGAACAAAAGCGGTGATAACAGCTTGACGGAAGGCAAAAAATTCAATGACCAGCCACCCTGGAAACGTATAATCGTATTGATGGCGGGCGGCGTATTCAATATACTTTCCGCGGTGATCTTTTCGTTCATATTTATTTGTTTCGGAGCCGTAGGCGGCGTAAGCGTAAATAATGTCTACAAAAGTGTCGAGCCTAATATTCAATATACGCTTGAGGCGGGAGATAAGATCGTTTCCATAGAAGGACAAAAAATAGACTTCTATCATCCCATCGAGGAGGCTATGGCGAACAGAAAGGAGGGCGAAACGATCGAGGTCGTCGTTTTGCGCGACGGCGAGGAAAAAACGCTCACCGTAACATTGCATAAATACGATCCGAGTGTTTGGTCAAACGGCTCTTCTGCAGGTAACTATGAGTTCAATAAGGACGAAAACGGCAATGAAATATATCCCGTCGGCATGGGAATATCTCTGTTGCAGGAGCATGCTACCGTAGGAGACGCTTTCAAATACAGCATTCCGTATACTGCGAAGCTGTCCTGGATGATCCTCGGGGCGTTTGGCGATCTTATCACGGGCAAAGTGCCTATAAGTCAGGTCAGCGGCACGATAGGTACGATAGATCAAATGGCGAATTACGGTATGGAAAATTGGGCATATATGCTCGTATTGTTGCCGCTTATAGCCGCAAACCTCGGAATATTCAATCTATTTCCCATTCCCGCCCTTGACGGCGCAAAGGTAGTATTTACGATAGTGGAATGGATAAGAGGCAAGCCTGTTAATCCCAAGGTCGAAAACATGATTCACATGGTTGGTTTGTTTTTACTACTCGGGCTCGTGGTAGTTCTCGATCTTATTTATCTCGTCAGTCGGTATATTATATGACAAGGACCATAAAAGTAAAAAATGTGCTTATAGGCGGCGGCAACAGAGTGACCGTTCAATCGATGACCAACACCAAAACCGCCGATATAGCCGCCACAAGCGAACAAATAGAACGCCTTATCAAAGCGGGGTGCGATATCGTTCGCCTTGCCGTATGCGGCGACGAGGACGTGAACGCTTGTAAGCAGTATATAAAAAACTTCGACATTCCGCTTGTTGCCGATATTCAATTCGATTATAGGCTTGCGATAAAGTGCAGCGACATAGGCTTCGGAAAGGTGCGCATAAATCCGGGCAATATAGGCGACGAGGATAAAGTGCGTGAACTCGTTGCGGCTTGTAAAGCCAATCATACTCCTTTGCGCATAGGTGTAAACGGCGGCTCGCTCGAGAAAAACGTCGGAAGCGGAGCGGAGGCGCTTGCAAAAAGCGCGCTCAAAAATGTCGCCTTGCTTGAAAAGTTCGGATTTAACGACATTGTGATCTCGGTAAAGTCGAGCGATGTCGTCACCATGATACAGGCAAATCGTTTGGTCGGCAAGGAATGTGATTATCCGCTTCATCTCGGTGTGACCGAAAGCGGCGATGTCGAAACGGGCACGATCAAATCGTCGATAGGCATAGGCTCGCTTTTGGCGGACGGCATAGGGGATACCATTCGCGTCTCGCTTTCGGGCGATCCCGTTGCCGAGGTCGTTGCGGCTAAAAATATTTTGCGTGCCGTAGGGCTGGATAAAAACTACTGTGAGATAATCTCATGTCCCACTTGCTCGAGATGCGGCTACGATCTGGGTTCGGTCGTAAGAGCCGTGCGCGAGGCTACAAATGACGTGGATTTTCCCCTTAAGATCGCCGTCATGGGTTGTGTTGTAAACGGACCGGGCGAAGCAAAGAGCGCCGATCTCGGAGTTGCGGGAGGCGGCGACAAAGCGGTATTGTTCCGCAAAGGCGAAATTTTCAAGACCATTCCCATGGGCGACATCTTGCCCGAACTGAACAAGCTAATAGCGGAGTTTAAGAAAAGGTGAACGAATTTTTAGGCAAACTTGCGGAGAGCGCGGAAATAGATTTAAGCGAAGTACGTCTTTCCGAAATTAACGTCAATATCAAGCAAAATACGCTTGAAATGGTTTTGGTTTGCCCCGAGAACAAGGAAAAAGAATTGAGCGATAATTTGAAACAGCTCGAATCGGAAGCGGCAAAACTTCTCAAAACCCTTTTTAAGTTCAAGATAAGAATAAGAAAGAGCTATTTCGATGAGGCGTATTTCACTTATGCGCTCATAGATTTTTTGCAAAAATATCCGCTCATAAAACACAATATAAAAAGCGGCAATTTTGATTTTCGCAAAAACGGCGATGAGATCGAAGTGATATTGAAGGCGCCTGCCGCTATATGCGAATACATAAAGGACCGCAATGTCCTCGGCGAGATCAAAAACTTCATCTTTAATAATTACTGTGAAAAGATATCTTTCTGCACCGAGGAGATCGAACTCGAAAACGAGGATATCGAGGTACATTTGCCCGAAAACAAGTTGGTCTACGATTATGAAGGCGGCAGAAAAATAAAGGTATCGAACGTCGAATCGTTTATAGGCGACGCTATTTACGAGCGCCCCGGTTACATCGTCGACGCGCATAAGGGCGACGGCGTCGTGCTTTGCGGCCGTATAAAGGAGTTTACCGAGAGAAAACGCACCATGAAAGAGGGCGAGACCGAACAAAAATACTTTTTCAAATTTCGTCTCGAAGACTTTACGGGCTCTATAAATTGCGTTTATTTTCCCACAAAGAAATCGCTCGATAAGATCCGAATGCTGCAAGACGAAAAAGAAATCGTCGCATTCGGCTCGGTGGAACTAAATACTTTCAAGGGCGAGACCTCTTTGTCGTACAGAGTCAGATTTATTTCGTTGTGCACATTGCCATCCGATTTTGTCATAAATCGCGCTCGCATGGTCGTGCCCAAAGAATATACTTGCGTTCATCCTACCAAATACGAAAGCTATGAACAAGACGATATTTTCAAGCAAAATGATGAAAAGCTTCCGGATTATCTTATGGACAAAGAATTCGTAGTTTTCGACCTCGAGACCACCGGGCTTGACAGAACCAAGGACAGGATCATCGAGATAGGCGCGGTTAAGCTCATAGACGGAGTGATCACCGAATGCTTTTCCACTCTTGTGGATCCGGAATGTCTCATTCCCGAAAAGATCGTAAGTATAACTCATATAACGGACGCCGATGTGAAAGGCGCACCTCGAATAGAGGACGTCATGCCCGATTTCTATAAATTTTGTCAGGGAGCAATAATGGTAGGGCAAAACAGCGTACAATTCGACGCGCCGTTTTTAAGCGCAAAGGCTGAGCCTCTCAATATATATTTCGAGAACAAACAGCTCGACATCATGTTGCTGTCAAAGAAGTTCTATCCCGGGCTGAACAGATACACGCTCGACTTTTTGTCGAAATTTTTCGGCTTTGTGAACGAGGAAGCGCACAGAGCCGTTTCGGACGCGGTGACTACGGCAAAGATATTCATAAAACTTGCCGAGCATATGCAGTGATCCTTCTAAAAACGCCGATTTTTATTGCAAAAGTTGCAAAATCGAGTATAAAATCGATCAATACTGTGCAAAAACAGTTGCATTTTGTTAAAATGTGTGTTATAATTAATTTGTTATTGAGCGTGATGAGAGTGAGCCTTGCGGTTCACTCTCAATCGTTATGGGAGTTATATGAACGTAGCCGAAAAGACAAGAAACGCAGTGGAACCGATACTTTCCGAAATGGGCTATGAGCTTGTCGATGTTGAATATGCCAAGCAATACGGTCAGATGACGCTTACCGTGTATATTTACAAGCCGGGTGGAGTCGACCTTGACGATTGCGAAAAGGTGAGTCGCGCGCTTGACCCCGTCTTGGACGAACTCGATCCTACGGGCAACGAACCGTATTCTTTCAACGTATCGTCGCCGGGGCTTGACAGACCCTTCAAGACTCAACGCGATTTCGAACGCAATTACGGCGAGGAAGTCGAAGTGAAACTCTATGCGCCGCTAAAGGGCAAAAAACTTTACGAAGGCGTGCTTAAAGAAAAAAACGAAAATACCTTTACTATCGTTTGCGATGATAAAGAGATAACGATAGAATGTGCAAAAGCGGCATACGTAAGACCGCTTGTAAAATTTGAATAGCAAGGAGGAACCAATCTAATGAAAAGTCAAGACTTTTTTCTTGCGCTTGACGATCTCGAAAGGGAAAAGCGAATAAAAAAGGATGTCTTTATCGAAGCTTTGCAGACCGCTTTGGTCATTGCATACAAAAAGCATACGGGCGACGCCAAAGCAGTCGAGGTCAAGCTCGATCCCGAAAAGTATACCATCGACATTATAGCGTATCTCGAGGTCGTAGAAGAAGTGACCGATCCGGACACTCAAATAAGTCTCGAGGATGCAAGGCTTATAGACAAGAAATATAAAATAGGCGATAAAGTTGCCGAAAAGGTCGTGGCAAAAGACTTCGGACGTATAGCCGCTCAGACCGCAAAGCAGGTAATTATGCAAAAGCTTCGCGAGGTCGAAAGCGAGCTTGCTTACAGCGAACTTTCGCAAAAGGAAGGGGAGCTTATCACTTGCGTGGTCAGACGTATCGACGGAAGAAACGTCTATGTCGAGATAAATAAGCTCGAAGCGTTGCTCATGCCGCAAGATCAAGCGCCGAGCGATCGCTTCAACGTCGGAGACAGAATAAAAGTCTTTGTAAAGAAGATTAAGATCGGAAATCACGGACCGCAGATCACCGTAAGCAGGACTGTTGCGGGCTTTGTAAAACGCTTATTCGAAATAGAAGTACCCGAGATCGCCGCAGGACTTGTCACCATAAAGGCTATCGTACGCGAAGCGGGATACAGGACAAAGATGGCGGTATATTGCGAGGACGGCAGTATCGATCCCGTCGGCGCTTGCGTTGGCAACCGAGGCATGAGAGTAAACGCCATCGTTTCCGAACTCGGCGGCGAAAAGATAGACATTATCCCGTGGCACAGTGATGCGCTCGAATTCATAGCAAGGGCGCTCAGCCCCGCAAAGGTAAACATGGTCGAGGTCAACGACGACGAACATTCCGCAAAGGTCATAGTCGACGACAATATGTTGAGTCTCGCCATAGGAAAGGACGGTCAAAATGCACGTCTTGCCGCTCGTCTCACCGGTTGGAAGATCGACGTCAAGTCGTATAGCAGTTATATCAAAGGTCAGTACGGCGACGAAAAATCATCATCGGACTCAACGGGCGAAGCTGTAGAAGAACAGAGTGAGCTTGAAACCGAATCGATCGCGCCTTCCGGAGATCAAGAATGAAAAACGTTCCGCAAAGAATGTGCATTGCTTGCAGACAGATGAAAAACAAAGCTGAGCTTATACGCATAGTCAAAAACGGCGAGGCGATAAGCGTGGATCGTACGGGCAAAGCTGCCGGCAGAGGAGCTTATATTTGTTGCGACAAGGAATGTATCGAAAAAGCGGCGAAGCAAAAGATATTGAACAGGGCATTCAAATGCGAAGTGCCACGTGAAATATATTTGAAGCTCGAGGAGCATATTAATGAGCGATAAGGTCTCGACTATTATAGGATTTGCGGTAAAGGCAAATAAATTGATCTACGGCATGGATGAGCTCGATAGCGGCAAACGCAAGCGATACCTCATTATATTTTGCGGATCGTTGAGCGAACGGGCCAGAAAAGATTTGAATGCGATCGCAATAAGGGACCATGTGCCGCTGATCGAGGTTAAGACACGAAAACTCGAGGATATTGTAAACAAAAAAAATTGCAAAGTCATCGGCGTTGCAAATAAGCAGATGTCCGAAGCGATAATAAAATATATTACAGATGACTATTCACTAATTAAGTCGGAGGGAATTTAATTGGCTACTCAAAATCAAAACACGCAAAATGAAAAGGACAGCGGAAAATATGAAAATATAAAACGCTTGAAAGTCATGTTGGCGTCAAACAGCGATCTCAACGAATTGCTTGCGGAAATAAAGAATATTAAACGCAAGATCGACGAGGCGCTTGCTTCTTATCATGTTGTCGAAAATGACAAGATAGAGGTAAGCGACGATGAGATCACGGTTACGGAGCCCGAATCGCTACGAGATATCCCCGTTGTCGAGGAGGAAAAGCCCGAGAGCAAATATCCCGAGCCGGAGCGTCCGAAGCAAGAGGAGCA
>CANQUR010000049.1 GCA_947627075.1 uncultured Clostridia bacterium | reverse complement strand
ATAACCTCGGACGAGGTGAGGAGCATCCTCGAAAAGAACAATAAGCTTTATACTCAAATAAAAATAGACGAGATAAACAATGCGGGCGTGGTGAAAATTCGACTGCGAAGTATGCTCGCGGCGCTCGAGGAGGCGAACAAATGAAATCATTTGACTATACGGATTCCTACCCCAAGTGGCAAAAAAGCATGAAAAAAACGCACAAGATCCTCATTCCCGATATGCTACCGTATCATTTTGCGCTCTTTGAGGCGGCGCTGCGACAAGAAGGCTACGAGATAGAGACCTTGCACAACACGTCGCGAACGGTGATAGACGAAGGTTTGAAGCACGTTCACAACGACACCTGCTATCCGTGCCTGTGCGTGGTGGGGCAATACATAGACGCGCTTAAAAGCGGCAAATACGACCTTGACAAAACGGCTCTTTTGATAACTCAAACGGGCGGAGGTTGCCGCGCGTCCAACTATCTTTCGCTCGCTCGAAAAGCCATCCATTCCGAATTTCCGACAGTTCCTCTTATATCACTGAATTTTTCGGGGCTGGAAAAGGATTCATCTCTTCCTCTTTCGATAAGGCTTATACTAAAACTTGCCTATTGCGTATTGTATGGCGACGTCATTATGTGGTGCTTCAATCAAGTCAAGCCATACGAAAAGAACTCGGGCGACGCAGACAAGGCGCGAAACAATGCCGTAAAGGTCGTATCCGAACTTTTCGCCAAAGGAAAATACAAAGACTTCAAGCAAGTCACAACAAATATAATAAGCGATTTCGCGTCCATCCCACGTTCTTTGGAAAAAAAGATAAAAGTGGGCATTGTGGGCGAAATATATGTAAAATATTCCTCGCTCGGAAACAATAATCTGGAAAAAATGTTGCTAAAAGAGGGTTGCGAGCCCGTGGTCCCCACGTTGCTCGACTTTGTATTGTATACTATCCTCGGCAAGGTCAACGACGCGCGCATGTACGGCACGCATAAGCTTATGGGCAAAATTTACAAGTTTGTTTATGACAAGCTTCACAAAATGCAACTCGAAATTCGCGAGATATTCTTGCAAACAAGCAACTTCGAACCGCCTCATGATATGGAACATCTGCGCAAGTGCGCGGACACGGTGATAAATCAAGGCGTCAAAATGGGCGAAGGGTGGCTCATTCCCGCCGAGATGGCGGCTTTTTACGAATCGGGCGTGCCGAATATCGTTTGCGCGCAACCTTTCGGCTGTCTGCCCAATCATATCGTGGGAAAGGGCACGATACGCACACTGAAAAAACTTCATCCCGATATAAATATCGTTGCCATAGACTATGACCCTTCGGCTTCGAGCGTCAATCAGGAAAATCGCATAAAGCTAATGCTTGCCGCCGCGCGAGGTGAGGCCTTTTCGGATACGAACAAGGCAGTTTAAGGCATCATTTGTTCTCAAGCTTTTTCATGCCCTTAAGCATCATGTCGGCAAGCTCGAATTTAGGATCATAGGTAAGGGCAAGTTTGAAGCTGCTTTCCGCCTTATCGATATCCTTTTTGCCGAGGAAGGCAAGACCTAAATAATAGGCTACATAATTTTTCTTTTTTCTTATAGGCGAGGACAGTGCGTCCTGCGCCGAAACGATTATATCATCAAAGATCTTTTCGCGCTCCGGTCCGTCAAGCGTGCCGGCATAGGAGACCTTTGCCGTCATATTCAACAGATATATCTCCTCGTCGTCCGGATAGACGTCGAGCATTTTTTCGGTGCCCTTTATGACATAGTCAAAATTGCCGAGGACAAGTTGCTTTTGATATTTTTCGGTCTCGCGACTTATGCCCTTTTCGTTTTTGACGTTTTTCCATTCGGTATATTCGATGAACCAATCGATAATGACGGGATCCACTCCTCCGAGCACCATTTCTTTTGTGTTTATATAGATCTTGTCGCTGTATTTGCTTTCGAGAACCTGTTTGAAATTGTCCTCGGTAAGTACTATCGCCTTGAGTTTGTTGTAGGTCTCATCATCATACGGAGCTCCCATATTCACGGCATAGGGAAAGAAAATGTACCACATGGCTTTCAATTCCGCCGTGACACTGCTCAATGTCAAAAGCCTATAGACAAGTTCATACAGCGGATATTTTATGGGTTCGATCGCGTCCTCGCCCGACAAAATCCCCTTATCGACGCACTTGCGCCAAAGGTATCCGCCTGCGTCGAACTTGATGAGTTTGCCATCATAGACGCCACCGCCCTTGACAAACGTTGTTTCTTGCGGCAACGTGTCGAAATATTCCTTATCCTCCTCGTATTGAGGATGCTCGTTCGGCTTTATAAGATAACAAGCCCGATCCTTTATCAAAAGCGGATCCGGCTTTGTCATATCGCTTCGATCGAATATCAGTCCGAAGCTATAAACCGAAAATATAAGGTTGCGCTTGATCGGCGCGGCGACGTCGCTTTTGTCTATCGCCGCATAGCTCAGCGAGAGCAAATATCTCAATCCTTCGATTTCTTCCATAAACACCCTCCGATAAGAAAAATCAATTAATATAATAAACCATTTGACAAAAATTTGCAAGAGTAGCAAGCATTATTTTTTGCAAAACGCATTTTATTATGCAAAAATCTGTCCTAAATCGACCCGAAAAAATATTTTTTGGAACATTTTTCACAATTTAGCAAAAATAACTTTACTTTTTCGCGGAAATGCTTTATACTATTATAAATAACATAGGAGGATCATATGGCAAAAATTTTGATTGTAGACGACGAAGAGAATATCCGTAACGTTTTACGCGAATATGCCGAATTCGAAGGTCACGTAGTTATGGAAGCTGTTGACGGAATGGACGCCGTCAAAACCGTTCGTGAGAATGATTTCGACATAATTCTTATGGACATTATGATGCCCAAACTTGACGGTTTCTCTGCCGTTAAGGAGATCAAAAAGACAAAGGACATTCCCGTTATCATGTTGTCGGCGCGCGTCGAGGAATATGATAAGCTGTTTGGCTTTGAAATCGGCGTAGACGACTACGTAACAAAACCGTTCTCGCCCAAAGAAGTCATGGCTCGTGTTGCAGCCATTTTGAGGAGAGGCAAACACCACGGCAAGCACATCGTTTCGGACGGACTCGAGATCGATATGGTAGGACGCAATGTGACGGTGGACGGAAAAAAGGTTTTTATGACTCCGAAGGAGTATGAGCTTTTGTTTTATCTTGCGAACAATGCCGGCATCGCCATCTCCCGCGAAAAACTTCTCAACAACGTTTGGGGATATGATTTTTACGGAGACGATCGCACGGTAGATACGCATATAAAGATGCTTCGTGCTTCCCTCGGACCTTATCGCAACAAGATAATCACTTTAAGGGGGCTCGGTTATAAAATCGAAATCTAACAAAAGGCTTTTATCCTTGTCCTTGAAAACTTGGATCTTTTTTGCCATAATGGCGGCAATAACATTGCTGCTGTTATGGCTTTTTCTGTTTTTATTCTTTGATAGAATATATTACGATCGACAAAAAGATCATATCGAAAAGGTGGGCGAGGAGCTGAACAGAACCTTCGAATACAATATCGGCACCAATCCCGAAAAGCTCTTGGAATTCGATTCCATTGCCAAAAATCAAAACCTTATAATTTACGTATTCATATTCAACAAGAATTTGCTTAATGCTCCCGACTACGCGTTTCCGTCAAACACAAAATGTTCTTTTTACACTCCGTATTCTCCTTCTTCCGAAAAAGCAGATATAAAGCTCGGAACGGACTCATTCCGTTTTTGGACTACGGAACGTCAAAAAAATTATCTGTCGTGTATCGACGAAATGGGTGAAGACGATTTCGGAACTTTCACCTATGTCGAAAGTAACGACAACAAGCTAAACGACACATTATTCTGCGGAGGAAGATTGCGAGGTTATCTCGGTCCCGGCAATAATATATATTACTGTCTTATATCGACGATATCGAGCAACAACTATACCGTGGTCTCGATACGAAATGTGTTGATCGTCGCTTCCATTGTGATCCTATTGTTTTCGGTAGCTTTATCCATGATATTTGCAAAGCATTTGGCAAATCCCATAAACAAGCTCGCGTTCACAGCCGATAAACTTGCCCTCGGAGATTATAACGTCAATTTTGATGGAGGTTCTTTTACCGAAGTGGAAAAGCTTGCCGCGTCGCTTAACTTTGCAAAGGACGAGATGAAAAAGACCGAGCAAATGCGGCGCGACTTCATTGCCAACATAAGTCATGACCTCAGAACTCCGCTTACCATGATAAGAGCTTACGGCGAAATGATACGCGACCTTTCCGGAAACAACGAGGAAAAGCGCACGAAACATTGTCAAATAATCATAGACGAATCCGTCCGACTTTCCTCTCTTGTCGAAGATATACAAAAATTGAGCAAATTGCAATCGGGAACGGACTCTTTCGAAATAAAAAGTTTCGATTTGAGCGAACTTTGCAAGACCGTCGTCAACAGATTCGGAATAATGAGCGAAACTCAAGGTTATATTTTCGAATGCGATTGCGATAATAATGCGCTTTGCCAAGGAGATTATTCAAAAATCGAGCAAGTGCTTTATAATTTGATAAGCAATGCCGTCAACTATACCGGCGAAGACAAAAAAATATTCATTATTTGCAAAGACGTCGGTACAGGCTACAAAGTGGAAATAAAAGATACCGGCAAGGGCATAGATCCCGAAGAAATAGATTTCGTTTGGGACAGATATTATCGCGCAAACCAAAAGAAACGCAACATAGTAGGTTCAGGACTCGGTCTCAATATTGTCAAGATCATACTCGATGGACATAAAGCCGAATTCGGAGTCGAAAGCGAATTGAACAAAGGAACCTCTTTCTGGTTCATTTTACCGAAGGCTGTCGACGAGGAAGAAGCGGAAAATTGACCTTTTCCGCTGAAAAATTTTTTCAACAAGTCTTTACAAATAAATCCACTTTTGTGGATTTATTTGTGGATAAGTGGGACCTTTCTATTTTCTTCTTTTTTTCTTAAAACATTATTTTTTTCTTTTCTACAATAGAAAAGAAGTTATATCTTTTTTTCCCCGACTCTTGTCCACAAAAATTGTTTATCGAAATAACGCGATTTTTTGCGATTTCCAAAGCTTTTCTTTAATTTTATTTTTATTTTGCTACTTTTCTCGCCTTTTCGGATACAATTTCACAACTCCACAAAACATACTTTTCTTTACGACTTCAAACATAAAAATATTTAATAATACATTACGAAAGATAAAATTTTCTTTTTCAGAAGCGGCTTGTGGATTGTTTTCATTGCAGTTTTTATATTAAAAAAAGTATTGATTTTTATAGAATTTTATGTTACAATTTTCTTATGACAAACGATCAAAAATTCGAGAAATATTACGAACTGCTTACCGAATGGAATGAAAAAATAAATTTGACGACTATCACCGAGAGGGAAAGGGTTTATTTGCTTCATTTCAATGATAGCATTTTATATGAGGATCTTATCGAGAAAGATGCGACCGTTATAGACATTGGGAGCGGTGCAGGTTTTCCGGGCATACCTTTGAAGATAGTGAGGGACGATTTAGACGTAACTTTGCTTGACAGCGTAAACAAAAAGGTTACGTTTATGAATGAGGTAATAAGGGAACTCGATCTCAAAGGAATAAAGGCGGTGCATAAGAGAGCCGAGGAAGTGAGAGAAAAGTTCGATGTGGTGGTGTCGAGAGCTATAGCGCCGCTCAACACAGTAGTCGAATATAGTCTGCCTCTTACCAAAATAGGAGGAAAAACCATAGCTTATAAATCGACGGATAAAGAAAGAGAATTAGAAGAGGCGGAAAAGGCTATAAAATTGCTAGGAGGAGAAATAGAGACCGTAGATAAGAGAAGGCTCAGCGATGATATAATAAGATGGGGTGTGGTAATAAAAAAGATAAAGGAGACGCCAAGCGGTTATCCGCGAGGGGGAAACAAACCGAGGGTAAAGCCTATATTATGAGCAAAACGATAGTGGCGGCGTCCACTCCGGTGGGTGGAGCGATCGCAATAGTAAGATTGAGCGGAGAAAAATCAAAAAAAACGGTAGAAAAACTTTGCGGAAGAAAGATAGACAAATTTCGCGAGGCTTATTTTGTTACTATAGACACAGGCGTGGTAAAAGACAAATGTGAAGTAATAATTTACGACAAAGGAAAGTCGTATACAGGAGAACAAAGCGCCGAGATTTTTTGTCACGGTTCGGAAGTAATAGTAAAAGAAATAATTGAGTTCTGTATAAATAACGGAGCGTTTTTAGCCGAAAGGGGAGAATTTACATTAAGAGCTTATAAGAACAAAAAAATAGATCTTTCCGAAGCGGAAGGAATTTTGGACCTTATAAATTCCGAAACGATAGAGCAGGCGGTAAATGCTTATGACAGCGCAAGCGGAAGGTTGAAGCAAGAAATTACAAGCTTACAAGCACAACTAAAAGAGATAATAGCGAAAATAGACGTAGCGATAGATTATCCCGAGGAAAATATAGAGCAAACGACAAAAGAGGAGGCTTGTAAACTGCTTGTGCCTCTATCTCACAAAACGCATGAACTTGCAAGTTCTTATAAGGACGGATATCGAATAAAAAACGGAATAAGGGTGATCATTTGCGGTAAGCCCAACGTGGGAAAAAGCGAACTTTTCAATGCGCTCATAGGCAAAAAAAGGGCGATAGTAAGCGAGCAGGAGGGAACTACTCGCGACTTTATTGAAAATGAGTATATTTATAAAGGCAGAAAGTTTGTGCTTATAGATACCGCCGGAATGAGAAGGACGGACAACCTTATAGAAGAACAAGGCATAGAGATGATGTTTGAAGAAGCAAAGTCCGCAAATCTTGTTTTGGGAGTGGGGGTACAAGGTGACGAATTTAACGAAAATGCGCTGAAAGATAATGTCGATAAACAAAAGATCTTTGCTATCACAAATAAATGCGATATAAGAAAGGGCAAAAATTTCAATGTAAGCGCAAAGGAAAATATCGGAATAGAAAGCTTAAAGGAAGAAATATATAAGCGAACAAGTTTTGATACACACGGTCTCAAAATAAATAATATAAGGCAATATATGGCGTTGAAGGAAGCGGACGAATTTTTGGATTCTGCACTCGGATGCGAAATGACTCTCGATTGTTTTGCTTCGGATTTAAGTTGCGCTTACGACAAGCTGGGCAGCATAACGGGAGCGATAGGCAGCGACGAGATCATTGCCGAGATATTCAGTCACTTTTGCGTAGGTAAATAATATGAGCGAAAAATTGATACAACAAAATAAAAAAGCGTTTTTCGACTATTTCATCGAGGAGACCTTCGAGGCGGGCATTTCGCTTGCGGGCTCCGAGGTCAAATCGATAAAGATGGGCAAGGTGAATCTCAAAGACAGCTATTGCAGTCTCGAAAGAGGCGAAATATTCCTTAAAAACTGCTTTGTCACGTCTTACGAAAAGGGCAGTTACTTTAATAAGGACGAAAAGCGTCCGCGCAAGCTGCTTCTTCACCGCTACGAGATAAACAAACTCACAGGCAAAATAAAGGAAAAAGGCTATACGCTCATTCCCACCAAGATCTATTTTTCGGGCAACTTCGTAAAGGTACAGATCGCGCTTGCAAAGGGCAAGCACACATACGATAAGCGAGCGAGTATCAAAGAAAAGGAATTAAAGCGCACTGTTGAACGGCAGATAAAGGAGAGATATTGATGTTTGACAATATTAATATATCAAAGAAACCGAATAATGAAGTCGTAGATATATTCTTTCTCGAACATGGAGCGTTGCGCGTAAAGCAGGCCCGTTGCCTTAACTTTATAAGGGCGAAAGCATAATGAAATATATTGTCGAAAAGTTGGGAGCATTCGGCGAAGGCGTGGCTCGCGATAACGGCAAGGCGGTTTTTATAAAGGGCGCGTTGCCGGGTGAAACGGTGGAGGCAAAACCGACTCTCGAAAAGAAAACTTTTACCGTTGCCAAACTCATAAAAGTCATTGAGGCGAGCCCGAACAGGATCAAGCCGAAATGTGCTTATTTCGGCGTTTGCGGCGGTTGCTCGCTCCAACATCTAAAGTACGAAGCGCAGCTCGAACTTAAAAAGCAGACGGTAGAGGAGACTATACAAAAGATAGGCGGGTTAAACGTCGCGATAAGCGAAGTCGTCGCTTCGCAAAAGATATTCGGATATCGCAACAAATTGAGCTTTCCCGTTCGAGGCTCGAAAATAGGCTTGTATGAGGAAAATTCGCATAATGTGGTGGATATCGACAACTGTCTGTTGCAAAGAGAATGGAATGTCAAGCTTATAAAAGCTTTGCGCGCCTTTATGAAAGACTTTAACTTGCGCGGCTATGACGAAAAGCGCGGCGACATAAGGCATATCGTGGCAAGGGAGAAGGATTCCCTTTGCATTACGCTTGTAACTTCCTCAAAAATAAAGATCGATAAACTTATCGACTATTTGTCGTTCGAGGACTTTGCCCTCTATCAAAACGTCAATACCAAAAACAACAACGTGATACTTGGCGACGAATTTTGCCTTTTGGGCGGCAAAGGCAAATTTCCGGACTTTCATCCCGCATCGTTCTATCAAGTCAACGATGAGATCGAAAGCAGGCTTTATCGCGACGTCTTGAACGAAGTCGAAGGTCGCGCCGTGATCGACGCTTATTGCGGGGCGGGCAACCTTTCGCTCATGATGGCAAAAAGGGCGGACGTCGTGTACGGCGTTGAAATATGCAAACAGGCGGTGGATGAGGCGATAGAGCGCGCTAACAGAATGCATATATACAATGCGGAATTTGTTTGCGGCGATTGCAAGGATGAACTCCCTCGCTTGACAAAGCGGATAAGCGGCGACGCTACGGTGGTATTCGATCCGCCGCGCAAGGGAGTGGACGAAAGCGTACTCCTTGCGGTGAGAGAGCTTGCCCCCAAAAAACTCGTGTACGTAAGCTGCAATCCTGCCACCCTCGCAAGAGATCTCAAAATACTTTCGGACGATTATTCCGTTGAAAAAGCGATCGTATACGATATGTTCCCTCAGACCGTTTGGGAAGAAGTGATGACCGTGCTTTATCGCAAATAGCGATCGCGATTGTGCTTACACGCTCCGTACGAGCGCGCGAAAACAAAAAAATCTTTGCAACGCAAAAGGAGACCCAAATGAAAAAATTTTTTAAGATCTCAAGGTGGATATTGTGTGCGTTGCTCGTTATAGGGCTCGTATTGGCAATATTGTGTCAGGTCGGAGTGCTATCTGACCCGAACGGCATAGTTCTGTATGTGGATATGGGGCTTTTAATTATCAATATCGCTTTTAGTTTCGGCGATAAAAACGACGAAAAGTAAACTATCGCTCCTTGTAAAGTCTTTCGCTTATGAATTTCGTCAAAGTCGTGCGGTCGACTTTGAGCATTTGCGCGATCTTGCATTTAGATTCGCCCTGACTTAACATATAGGAAATAAGATCTTCCTTGCCCGAAAGCTTTACCTTTCCCGACCGTGCGCCCTTTGGTCTGCCGAGGGCAGTGCCTTCGGAACGGAGCCGAGCCAACGCTTCCTTTGTGCGTTGACTGATAAGATTTCGTTCGATCTCCGCCGAAAGCCCGAAAGCAAAGGCAAGCACCTTGCTTTGAATGTCGTCGCCGAGTCGATAATTGTCCTTTATTGTCCATACGCGACATTCCTTATTCATGCAAATGTGCAAAATGTCCATTATCATAAACAGACTTCTGCCGAGCCGAGACAGCTCGGCACAAATTATAAGATCGTCTTTTTGAACCTTTTTCAAGAGGTTCCCGAGCTTTCTCTTGTCATAATTTTTTGTTCCGCTAATGGTTTCTTCTATCCAACCGTCTATGGCGAGCGCTTGCTCTTCGGCGAATTTGGTTATCTCGAAACGCTGATTTTCCACGGTCTGCTTGTCGCTGCTCACCCTTATGTAACCGTATGTCATCATTTACTCCTTAAAAAAATTAGATGCATTGCGGTGGAATGGTGAGAACATTATATATCAAATCGAAACGTTTTGCAAGACCGTTTTTTCGGCAAAATATAAAAGCTCGGGCTATCTTTTGGGACAAACGGACGGATCCAAACGATATGCTCTCTCCAAAAAAACCATGCTTTCTTTTGACGAAGGCGTGTTTTTTATTGCTCGACCTTCTTTTTTTTGCTATACTTGATACGAACAGGAGAAAATTATGGACATAAACAAAAAAATCACAGAGGAACTCGAAGTTCAAAGGTGGCAAGTGGACGCCGCCGTTTCGCTCATCGACGAAGGCAACACCATACCCTTTATTGCGCGTTATCGCAAGGAAGCCACGGGACAACTTAACGACGAGCAACTGCGAAAGCTCAACGAACGCCTTGAATATTTGCGCAATCTCGAAGAAAAAAAGGAACAGGTCTTGCGCTCGATAGAGGAGCAGGGTAAACTTACCGAGGAGCTGCGAATGGAAATTCAAAACGCGGAAACGCAGGTCTCCGTCGACGATCTGTATCGCCCGTATCGCCCCAAGCGCCGTACTCGCGCAACGATAGCGAAGGAG
>CANQUR010000048.1 GCA_947627075.1 uncultured Clostridia bacterium | reverse complement strand
CTAATATAGACTTAAAATGGATCGACTCCGAAGAAATCAATTCCGTATCTGCAAAATCGTTGATGGGAGATTGTGACGGTATAATTTTACCGGGCGGTTTCGGGGACCGAGGAGTAGAGGGAATGATATGCGCCGCAAAATATTGCCGTGAAAACGATCTGCCTTATTTCGGTATTTGTCTCGGAATGCAAATTCTAACTATAGAATATGCTCGAAATGTGGCGGGACTTTCCGATGCCAACAGTAGAGAGTTCGATCCGAACTCGCATAATAAGGTCATAGATATTATGAACAGTCAAATAGGTTTGCAAAATACCGGTGGAAGCATGCGATTGGGTGCATATGAATGCATTATAAAAGAAAAGTCGAAACTTTATGAGGCATACAAGACCAAATCTATTTTTGAACGCCACAGGCACAGATATGAATTCAATAATGACTATCGCGAAATGCTTTCGGCTTATGGACTCACTATATGCGGAACGTCTCCCGACGGGACTCTTGTAGAAGCCGTCGAGCTTGGAGACAAGCTCTTCCATCTGGGAGTTCAATATCATCCCGAATTCAAATCAAGGCCGCATAAGCCGCATCCGCTTTTTGTACTGTTCATTGCGCAGTCCCTTAAAAATCAAAAGAGAACAAAGAAATAAGAATACGCCGACGGTAATGTCGGCGTATTTATACGATAAAAAGAAAGGTTTTAGTTGCAATATGGTACACAGTGACATCAATTTGCCCATTGAATATTTGGAGGAGATGAGATCTATTGTCCCCGATTACGATGGATTTTTGCATTCCTATGAGCTCCCGCCGAGCAAGGCGTTTAAGGTGAATGAGAGAAAAATCGAGGATACGAAACTGCTCGATCATATTGGAACGCGACAAAAAGTGCCTTTTGCAGAGCATTGTTACTATCTTAATTATGATGAAAAATGGGGGAACCATGCTTTTCATCATGCAGGATTGATGTATATTCAGGAACCTTCCGCAATGGCACCCATCAACGCGTATGATTTAGGAGATATACAATTAGCTCTCGATATGTGTGCTGCGCCCGGCGGAAAGACTATACAGCTTGCAAGTAAGGTAAAATATCTTGTTTCAAATGAAATTAATCCGTCGCGAGCCGCCGTTTTGAAGGGAAATGTCGAACGAATGGGCATAAAAAATACGGTGATAACAAATCATTCTCCTCAAGAACTTGAAAAACTCGGAGAGCTTTTTGATCTTGTGCTTGTCGATGCGCCGTGCTCCGGTGAAGGAATGTTTCGCAAAGACGAGACAGCTGTAAAAGAGTGGAGTGTAGAACATTCGATCGGTTGTGCCAACAGACAATATGCTATATTGGAAAGTGCCCATAAGGTCCTTAAAAGGGGAGGATTGCTAATTTATTCTACCTGTACTTTTTCTCCTCGTGAAAATGAAGAGATAGTAAAAAAATTTATTGACGAACATGATTATGAGTTCGTCATGCCGTCGAAAACGATTTTAAGTCAAACCGTCTGCTTATCGGATGAGCATATGAGAAGATTTTATCCACATATAGCTATGGGCGAGGGACAATTTTTTGCGGCAATGAGAAAAAACTGCGGAAATAGCGAAATGCTTCCGAAAAAACAATTGAAAATAGCTCGAAATAAACTTGTTTCCGAATTTTTGATTTCTGCTATAGGGTATGATGATGTTTTTTGCGAACATAACGGAATGTTTTTTTTATCGGCTTTGCCATTTGAGCTTCCGCTTGATAGGATAGTATCGGGAGGAGTACGTATAGGTAGACTTGAAGGCAAGATATTTAAGCCGGATCATTGTTTTTTTTCCGCGTACGGCAACAAAATGTTTTGCTATGAACCGAATAGCGAAGAACTTTTAAAATATCTTCACGGTGAAGAACTCAAAGGCACGTATAAGGGGTATGGCGCGATCACCGTTCTCGGAGCGCCGCTCGGAGGCTTTAAGGGTTGTGATGGAAGATATAAAAACCTTTATCCCAAGGGCTTGAGAATATAATAAAAATGCTTGCCAATTTTATTGAAATATATTATACTATCTATGTAACGAATTACGAACGAAAAATAAGGAGGCGAAGATATTATGAGCAAATTCTTTTGTGACGCGGATTGCGAGCTTGATTATAGAACTATAGATGAACTCGGGATAACGCTTATAAAGATGCCGTATACTATCGATGGAGAAGAAAGTTTGTTTGACTGCGGTAGAACGACTGACTTCAAAGGTTTTTTCGATAAGATGAGAAACGGCGCTTCAGCAAAAACTCAAGCCTTAAACGAATATGATTATATACAATATTTCGAACCGGTTTATCAAGCCGGAGAGGACATAATATATGTAAGCTTTTCTCATAAGATGAGCGGTACATTTGTATCCATGGAAAAAGCGCTTGATGAATTGAAAGAAAAATATCCGGAACGCCATTGTACGGTAGTTGATACTCAGAGTATAAGTATGGGTGCGGGTATTATTGTTTATTATGCCGCAAAACTTCATAATAGCGGAGCTTCGGACGAGGAAGTAGTTGCTTTTGTCGAAGAATTCAGGCAAAAGACTCGAGTATATTTTACCGTAGACGATCTTGTTTACTTAAAACGCGGAGGTAGGTTGTCGTCCTTCAAGGCGGGGATGGGAAAGCTACTTGGAATTAAGCCCATAATAGGAATAAAAGACGGTGAGCTTGTCAGCCTTGAAACTGTAAAGGGCAGAAAAAAAGCCTTGTCCACACTTGTAAATTATATGCAAAAAACGGGAGTGGATACTTCATATCCAATGGTCATGCTCAATGCGGATTGCGACGGGGACAAAATATTTACGGCAGAACTTATCAAAGAAGCTTTTCCGGATTTGAAGATATGGCATTATAATGTCGGACCGGTGGTAGGCAGCCATTGTGGTCCCGACACTATCGGAATAATATATATTTCAAAATAAGGAATTAACGCGACAACGCGATTGATTACAATATGTGTAAGGAGTTATTTTAATGGTTTACAATTACAGCGAAAGAATGAGTAAAATGAACGGAGCCGCAACAAGAGAGATTCTCAAACTCTTGACAAGACCTGAAATTATTTCCTTTGCGGGTGGTTTTCCGGCAACTCAATGCCTTCCGCAAAAAGAAGTACAGGAAATTGCACATGACCTTTTGAGCGAGGGACGAGCGACCGATTCTTTGCAATACGGTACTACGGAAGGATTCGTTCCTTTCAGACAGCAACTTATAGAGTATGTCAAAACTGCGGGTATCGAAAATATCGCGCTTGATCAGACGCTTGTAATAAGCGGTGGACAACAGGGTATTGACCTTATGAGCAAAGCGTTTCTTGACAAGGGCGATGTTGTGCTTGTTGAAAATCCTACATATCTTACCGCTTTGCAGATCTTCGATTCTTATCAAGCGAAGATAGTCGGCGTAAATGCCGATAAGAACGGTTTGGATATAGAAGATCTCGAAAATAAAATAATTCAATATAAACCGAAGTTCTTGTATTGCGTATCTACATTCTCCAATCCTACCGGTAAAACCTATTCGGTTGCAAATCGTAAAGAAATTGCTTCCGTAACGGCAAAATATAACGTTATGGTACTCGAGGACGATCCATACAGTAAGTTGAGGTTCGAAGGAGAGTGGGTGCCCAGCATAAAAAGTTTCGATTCGCACGGAAATGTGGTCTATGTAAGCAGTTTTTCAAAAGTTCTATCGCCGGGACTTCGAGTAGGCGTTGCGGTCGGAGATAAGGAAGTAATACGTAAGATGACAATTTGCAAACAAGGTGTGGATGTGACGACTTCCAATCTTTCGCAACTTATAGTATACGAATATCTTAAACGCGGATATTTGTTCCCCAATATTACAAAGAGCTTACCCATTTATAGAGAACGCAAGAATGCTATGATCGACGCGATAAATAAATATATGCCCGAAGAATTCAAATATATCAATGCCGAAGGCGGTTTGTTTATTTGGGGAGAATTCGATGCTCCCATAAATACCGTAGAGCTTGCTCCCGAAGCTATAAAGCACGATGTAGCTTATATTCAAGGTCAGGTGTTCTATCCGGATGGGGGCGGGCTCAATACGTTGAGACTTAATTTCTCCAATGCTTCTGTGGAACGAATAGATGCCGGTATCCATAGACTCGGAGATATGTTTAAGGAAGAGATCGCAAAAATAAAATAATTAAGGATCTATTGATGAAAAACGTTTTAGATACTCTATACGAAAGAGGATTTATAAAGCAGACTGTATATGAAGACGACTTACGCAAGCTTCTCGAAAATGAAAGTGTTCCGTTTTATGTCGGATTCGATCCCACGGCGGATAGCTTGCATATAGGTCACTATATTCCGATTATGGCTATGGCTCATATGCAGAGAGCCGGACATAAACCGATCGCACTTATAGGCGGCGGAACCGCTATGATAGGAGATCCGTCGGGAAGAACGGATATGCGTAGCATGATGAATGAAGAAACAATTGCTCATAATTGCGATGCTTTCCGCAATCAACTCAAACATTTTATTCGGTTTGATGGCGAAAATGCCGCGCTTATGTTAAATAACGCAGATTGGCTTATGGGGCTCAATTATGTAGGATTTTTACGTGAGGTCGGCACATACTTTTCAGTCAATAAAATGCTTACAGCCGAATGCTATAAGGCTCGTATGGAAAAAGGGCTGAGTTTTCTTGAATTCAATTATATGCTTATGCAAGCTTATGATTTCCTCATGCTATATAAAAAACATGGTGTGAAACTTCAGATAGGCGGAAACGATCAATGGAGCAATATGCTTGCCGGCGCCGATCTTATAAGGCGCAAGGAATCTGTCGATGCTTATGCTATGACATTTACCTTATTGGAGACCTCTGACGGCAAGAAGATGGGAAAAACGGCAAAAGGCGCACTTTGGCTTGACGCAAACAAGACTTCGCCATATGAATTCTATCAATATTTTCGCAATGTAGAGGACGTAAAGGTGGAGGAGTGTCTCAAACTTTTGACGTTTGTCGAGCTTGACGAGATAGCGGAACTTTGCAAATATAAAGACGAGCGTATAAATGAAGCCAAAAAAAGGCTTGCGTTTGAGGTCACCGCCTTGGTCCACGGAGTCGAAGCGGCGACAAAGGCACAAGCCGAAGCTCAAGGCGCGTTCGGTGGCGGCGGAGAAATGCCGACAATGGCGCTCAAGGTATGCGGCGATACGTTGATAACCGATCTTTTAGTCATGGCAAAGGCTGCCGTATCTAAAAGCGATGCACGCAGGGTGATAGAAGGCGGCGGAGCCAAAATAGGCGAGATAAAGGTCGTTGATGTCAATGCGAAAATTTCCGATTTTACCAAAGAAAAAGAATTTGTCTTGCATAAAGGCAAAAAAACGCACATTAAGATAGTAATAGAATGAAATATGTTACACTGACGGAAGGCTCGTCCGAATTGGTTGTTTCTCGATCACGTTTTTTGGCATTTGCTTATGGCGTCGATAGTGAGGAGGATGTTATCGAAAGGCTGAAAACTTTGCGAAAGACTTATCACGACGCAACTCATGTGTGTTATGCGGCAATTTGGGATGACAAAGGCAATTTATCACGTTTTTCCGATGACGGAGAACCGAGCGGTACTGCCGGTGCGCCTATAATGGAAGCAATAAAGGGAGCGGATCTCAAAAAATGCATGGTTGCCGTGGTACGATACTTCGGAGGAATAAAACTCGGCACCGGCGGACTTACGCGGGCATATTCCGCAGTTGCGGTTTCGTGTGTAGCTAATGCGGATAAGCATACGCTTGTTATGTGTGACATATATAGATGTTCTACCGATTTTGCTACTTTCAAAAAAATAAGCAATATCAATGGGATTGACGAAATCGGTTATTCGAGTGATGTATCTTTTACTTACTTTTGCCCTTGCGGAGACGATATTGCTCCGCTTGTGGATAGAGCGAACGGCAAGATAAAATATACTTTGATATCCCAACAATATAAAAGGATAAAAAATTAACGCGAAAGCGTAAAGGAGATAATAAAAATCATGGAACTTAAAATTATTAAGACGGAAAACAAAAAGGCAAAGCCCACTGGCAAACTCGGATTCGGTAAATACTTTACCGATCATATGTTCATCATGGAATATGAGGGCGGAGAATGGAAGAACGCGCGCATACAGCCGTATCAAGATCTGCATTTAGCTCCTTCGGCGTCTGTACTTCATTATGCGCAAGGCGTATTCGAAGGCGCCAAAGCTTATAAAAACAGCAAAGGCGAAATTCGTCTTTTCCGTCTTAACGATAATCTTGACAGAATGTGCGATTCCGCAGAAAGACTTTGTATGCCGACATTTGATAAAAAATTTGTCTATGACGCTATAAAGCAACTTATCTTTATCGATGAGGATTGGATCCCAACCGATGAGGGAACCGCGCTTTACATAAGACCGACTATGATAGCTACTGAACCTGCTTTAGGTGTTCACGCTTCCAAAACATATTATATGTATGTTATTGTTAGCCCCGTTGGCGCATATTATGCGCATGGCCTTGCTCCGGTTAAGCTTTTGGTCGAAGAAAATTATGTTCGTGCCGCAAAGGGTGGCACCGGTGGACACAAGGTCATAGGAAACTATGCGGCAAGTATGAAAGCGGGCGAGAACGCTCAGGCAAAGGGTTACGATCAGGCTATGTGGCTTGATGCAAAGCATCACCGCTATGTTGAAGAAGTCGGCGCTATGAATATATTCTTTGTTATCGATGGTGTTGCTTATACTCCGGCTCTTCGCGGAAGTATTTTGCCGGGAATTACGCGCAGAAGCGTAATTACGCTTTTGAAATCTCATAATATCAAAGTTCGCGAGATGAATGTCGATATACGCAAGGTTGCCGAGGCTGCCGAAAACGGAAAACTCAACGAGATTTTCGGAACGGGAACCGCTGCCGTTATTTCTCCTGTAGGTTGGTTCGGCTATCATGGCAAGGACTATGAAGTCAATAAAGGTGAAATGGGCGAGATCAGTAAAATGATCTATGACGAATTGACCGGCATCCAAAACGGTAAATATCCCGATAAATTCGGTTGGGTAGATATTATAAAAAAATAAAGACATAAACAATTGATTATGTGTGACATAATAAGCCGTGGTATTGAACTGCGGCTTATTTTTTAAGGTTTTTTGCGCATAAGGCAAAAATAAATGGACATCTGGGATAATATGTGATACAATTATTCGATGAGGTCAAACATGAAGAAATTATTGATACTTTTTGCGACTTTTTTCAAAATCGGACTGTTTACGTTTGGCGGCGGATATGCAATGCTTTCGCTTATACAGTCCGAAACCGTCACAAAAAAGCATTGGCTCGATGGCGATGAACTATTAGACATAATTGCAATTTCCGAGTCTACTCCCGGACCGATTTCCATAAATTGCGCTACGTATATAGGATACAAAAGAGCGGGCTTTTTGGGCTCTTTATTTGCAACGTTGGGAGTTGTCTTACCTTCATTCATAATAATTTTCGTCATTTCTTTTTTTATCGAAGACTTTTTGAAGATCGAGTTGATCGGCAAAGCTTTCAAAGGGATACAGGCTTGTGTGGCTGTATTGATTTTGAGAGCTGCCGTAAAAATGATTAAAAATATAAAAAAAGACGCTGTTTCTCTTATAATTTTGCTTGCGGCTTTGGTGGTCACGATCACTCTTAATTTTGTTGCTTTCGATCTGTCGAGTATTTATCTTATAATACTCGGCGGTTTTGTTGGTTTTATTTATTATGGTATTATAAGCAAGAGAGAAAAAAAGACGAAAGCAAAAGTTCTCGATGGCTCGGATCCCGCGACGGTTTCGTCTTTGCATAACGATGACGTTGGAGCCGAACAAAAGCTTAATAATGGCTGTGAAGATAAAGGAGAGGAGCAAAAATGATCTATTTAAGGTTATTTCTCACATTCTTCAAGATCGGGCTGTTTACGTTTGGCGGTGGATATGGCATGATAGCCATAATACAGCAAGAAATGGCGGCAAACGGGTGGTTGGATGCCGAAATGCTTTCCAATTTTATAGGGATAAGCGAAGCAACTCCGGGACCGATAGCCATAAATATGGCGACATTTGTGGGTAGCGCAATTGGAGGTGGCGCAGGGAGCCCGTTTTTGGGCTCCTTATTGGCGACGCTCGGAGTAGTGATGCCGTCGTTTATTACCATATTGCTCATTGCGACTCTTTTCAAAAATTTTATGGACAATAAGTTCGTGTCTGCGGTTTTATGCGGGATAAAACCGGTCGTTGTGGGATTGATTTTTGCGACAGGCGCGATCCTCGTATATAATAACCTGTTTAAGTCGGAATTTGATTTTCGAGCTTTGGCTATTATGATCGTGATAGGGGCGGCTACAATAGGTTATAAGCTCATTCGGAAAAAAGATCTTTCTCCGATATTTATGATAGTGGCGTCTGCCTGTCTCGGAATGCTCGTATATTCCTTTTGAATGTCGAGATTACACACAAACATTTCATTTGGGCGGTGATTTTCCGTAATGTGCCCATTCGACCAATAATGAAATGTGAAAATCATGCCATTTTAAACATTACCAATTGAATATCCGCTATGAAGTGTCTACGATATGTATATTTATGAGGGCGATTTATGAAAATTGTATTCCGAATTTATATAGGGTAAAATGCGTATAAAAATTATTTTCAAGAAAATCACACACATAAATAACTTGACATTTTGCGCGAAATATTGTAAAATATATTATAGCTTTATTATTATGGTATATTGTTGGATGTCGAAGATAACAAATATCGTTGCTTTCACGGTTTACATTTTGCAATTTGCATATAATAAGATAAGCAATAAAATTACGCTGTGTAAGCGGCGAAAGGAGAAGAGATGGATACCAAAAAGCTGTTTGAGAAATATCATTCGAGACTTGTTGCCGAAGGCATTTGGAAATCGTTTCTTTGCGGACTGACAGTGGCGTTTGCCGTCAATGCAGTCTTTGCATTAGTAACATCATTGAGCTACTTCGTGGATATGTTCAAACTATGGTATTTGGTAGCTTTAGGTGCGGGGATCGTCATAGGCGCTGTCGTTGCAATAATTTTGTACTTTACAAAATTCAAACCGAATACGAAAATGATTGCAAGAAGGGTCGATCGATTGGGACTCGATGAGCGCGTTATAACGATGTTGGAACTTGAAAAAGACGAATCTTATATTGCAATGCGCCAGCGTGAAGATGCAAAAGCCAAAATAGAGGAACACGAATCGAAAATGAAGGATAAGAACAGCAATGCTTATATGAAGTTTTCGATTGCAAGATCTATGATAATTACCACTATTGCGGTTTGCATTATAGGTTTACTTATGACGACATTGAATGTTTTGTCGGCTAACGCGGTATTTAAGCCGATCGACAGTATTATTGTCGGAGACCCCGAAGACGTCACCGTGGAATATTTGGTACTTGGCGGAAGCGGCGGTCACATAGACGGAGAAGTCTTGGTCACGGTCGTAAAAGGCGAAGGAACTATAAAACCCGTTTGCGCTGTAGCGGACGACGGATATGAGTTCTTGTATTGGACCGATGAAAGGAGCAACATCATTGGCTACGAGCCGGAAAGACAGGAAAGCGTTGTTACGAGAGATAGGACTATAATAGCTGTTTTCGGCACACTGAGGACGGAGAATATGAATGACCCCACAAGTAGGGACATTTATAAACCCGATGCGCCCGGCGATCTAGGCGACGAACAATCCGACGAGCCGCCACCGGATGTCACACCGCAGCCTCCTCGACCGTTTGATTCTACCAACGGTGAGGTAAACGATAACAATATGCAATATAAAGATTTTTGGAGTGAGGATAAAGACTTTGCTCTTGAAGAGATACAGGACGACCCCAATTTGTCCGGTAAGCATAAGGATGGCGTAAGTTCATATTATGACCAGTTGAATCCCGGCGAAGACAGTGAGGATAATTTTTAAAGCTTGAGAGATCATGCCCATTTTCCGTTGTCGAAAGACAATGAAAACGGGCATTAATTCTTATTAAAACCAATACCGAATCCGGTAAAAACAAAAAATAAAATAAAAATTAATAAAGAGAGGCAAATAAAAAATTATGGTAACAGAACAAAGCATTCAGAAGTTCAGTGAACAGTGCAAAAATATTTTCGAGCAAGTTAGACGCGACGTCGTAGGTCAAACAGAAGTCGTAGAAGGAACCATTATCGCGATGATCGCAGGCGGCAACGTTCTTCTCGAAGGTGTGCCCGGTGTCGGAAAGACGCGTCTTGTAAGATCTTTGGGAAGAGTATTCAGTCTTCCTTTCGCGAGAATCCAGTTTACGCCCGACCTTATGCCCGCCGACGTAACAGGTACCAACATTATAGTAAAGGACGAAACGGGCAACAGTAAGTTCCAATTCCAAAAAGGTCCTATCTTCAGCAACATTATACTTGCCGACGAAATCAACCGTGCGACTCCCAAGACGCAATCGGCGCTTCTCGAAGCCATGCAAGAGCACAGCGTTACCGTAATGGGTGAATCGCGTAAATTAAGCGAGCCGTTCTTCGTGCTTGCAACTCAAAACCCGATAGAGCAAGACGGTACATATCCGCTTCCCGAAGCGCAGATGGACCGTTTCATGTTCAAGCTTATAGTTCCTATGCCGAGCATGAACGAACTTATGGATATAGTCAA
>CANQUR010000047.1 GCA_947627075.1 uncultured Clostridia bacterium | reverse complement strand
TATAAAGGAGGTGAGAGAAGTGGCAAGGTATTCATATAGCGAGCGGAGAGCGTGGCACACCGGAAGAGCTTACAAACTTGGTCAGAAAGGAAAGAAGATAAATTTTAAGAATGAAAAGAATAAGAAATCTTTCCAAGCCGGTTATAGATCTTGTGACGTCTCGAAGTATCCGGATCTCGATAGGAAGCAATAGTCGATTAAGAGCGGCTGTTATTGTAGATTTTTATTTCGCCCTGAATAAAAATTGAGAGGTAAAAAAAAGAAAATGCGAAATGAATTAAGACGTCACGTGTGTAGTGACAAAATAAAATGGATAGCGGTAACATTGGCTATATTACTAATTGGCGTAGCTTTAGCCGCGGCTTTGACCAACGGATTTCGCGACGCGAATCCTTATTGTTGGTTGGGACATACCTACGAAAAGGGAAGTTCCATTTGCTCCGTGTGCGGAGAAGAATGCGAGCATAAGCATTGGAAAGACGGCAAGTGTAAAGATTGTGGCTTTGTTTGCGAACACGAATATAAGAACGGCAAATGCACGATATGCGGCGAAAAGCAAGAATCAGAACCTCGGGAGAATGCTCTCGAGGTTGACTCTTATCAAAGTAATGGGATAAAACTGATGTCACAAGTGTCGCCTATGGCGGTAGATGCGGTAACTATAACGGCAACTGTTGATCCTGTGGACGCCGAAATAGACTTACAATGGGTTTTAAGCGGAATCGATACACCCGAAGATTATATAGATATGCAGGTTGATGGGAGCAAAAAGAGTGCAACGTTATCGGCTAAAAAGGCTTTCGGTTCTGTCATAACTTTGACAGTTTCGTCTGTCGCCAATCCGGAGGCAAGCGCGACCTGCACGCTTAATTATATTAAACGTCTCGATAGTCTTGGTAATGGGATGTTTGCTTTTTCGACGTCTTCGAGCGGTTCATCGTTAACTATAAGCGGAGATCATATTGATTATAAGTTTGATATGGTTACTTCGGATCATACTTCGGCGACCAAAAATAAGATTTATGTTAAGACTAATTCCAGCAGAATTACTTATTCTGCCGGAACAAAGACCAATACTCTTACTTATACGGCTTATTTGCGATGGAATCGTCCGTGGGTCAATGCCGTAAAGAGCGTTGCTCCGAATATCCAAAGTGAGCTTAATTCTTCTGATGTTGGGAAAAAGACATTTAACGGTGGGTCTATGACTGCCGTCTCTCTTTATACTTTTGATGCCGTTTTTTTAACGCAATTATTCACGACATCTTATATGTTAGGAAAAGATTATAGCGATATGCGTCGAGCATTGGAAGTTGATACAAGTGGACTTTTTCCTCTGATCCTTTATATTGAGGTTTCCAATGATATAAATACTGTTGGTGGAAAATCCTCCTTGCAGTATATGATTGGCATACAGCTTGATCCTGTGTCGTTTAAGATAAAAACGAGTAGCGTCAATCTGAATCAGAGTGATATTGATTTTTGAGGCGGTGAAGAACAATGCGAAAAATAGTATCTTTTATTGTAGTGATTTGTAGTTTGTTGTGTTTTTCGGCTTGTAATTGTGTTCCGGTAGATATAACGCAAACAGAAACCGAAAGTGTTGTCGGTGAATTAGAGATAAAAGAGCCTGTAATGAACGGAATAAGACTTATGTCGGAAGTCTCTCCTATGGCGTTGCCGGGAACGGTTACGGTTACTGCAAATGTAGAGCCAAAATATGCCATAGTTGACTTAAAGTGGGAATTAAGCGGAATCGATACGCCCGAAGATTATATAGATATGCAGGTTGCCGAAGATAAGAAGAGTGCAACGTTATCGGCAAAAAAGGCGTTTGAGACAGAAATAACTTTGACAGTCTCATCAGTTGCAAATTCGGAGACAAAAGCGACTTGTGTGTTGAAGTATCGTAAAAGAGTTGAATCAATAGATGAGGCGTTTGTTTTCGGTTCAAGTGCATATAGCGAAGATATATCTGTTAAGGGTAATGTTATAGATAAATCTTTTGCTATGAGTTTTTCCGGTAATGAATCGGCTGAAAAATTATATGTAACTTATCACCCGGAATTGATAGAATACGGTATTGGAACGGTCGGAGGAGATGTTTATCGTATATTCCTTAATTTTACGTGGAATGCAACATTTTTGAGTGCATTGCAAAGCGCCGGATTGACTAAAGAAGATGTTCTTAATGATTTTTCCGGTTCCGCCTCAGAATTTCGTGGCAATGTGGTTTTGACTTTTGATTCTTCAAATTTTTTCAAAGAGTCTTTTAGTGACTATGCGAAAATAAAGGAAGCGTTGGAAACGTCAAACGGGCATTTTTTGGATTGTGGTTTTAGCTTAAGAGGCAGTTCCAATAGTCAAGTGATTGCTCCTGTTGTTTATACGGTTAAGGTAGATCCCGAGTCCTTTGCAGTGCAAATTGGTGATGTTACATTGGATAAAAATGAAGTAGTATTCTGAGAGGTGGCAAATGAGTAGAAGAAAAAGCAATGTAAGTAGTGTAATAGCGACTATAGTGGTGTTGTTATTGATAGCCGGTGTTATAGGCGCTTTGGTTTATTTTACAAATGGTTTTACTGAAACTCCTACTTCTTTTTATGCTGTCGTCAATGGAAAGCGAGTAATGTCTGTAGACAAGGGATATGAGATTACAGATCCTTTAAGGATAGACGTTAAATATGTATTCGATAAAGCCGTTGAAACAAAAGATTATACTATTAAGATTTTGCCTCACGTATCGGAAGATAATGATTTTTCTTATGTTGTAGACGGTAGAACAGTATATTGGAGCGAAGAAAAGAATTTGCTTGCCGGTTTTGATATTCAGAAAAGTGAGGATTATTTTTTGATAGCGCCTAAAGGCGATCTCCAGAAGATATTGGAAGAGATACATAGCGGATCGGAAGTAAGTGATTGTAAAGGTTATACAAGTGCGGATATGTTTGAGCTTAGAATTGTCTCCTATAATGAGCAAAATCAAATAAGTATATATTTCTCTGTGCCGGAGGGATATATAGTGTATGCGCGAGATGTGACCTTAGACAAGTCCTCGGTGGTGTTCTGATATGAAACCAATGCGAATGTTATTAGTGGTATTGGTCCTTTTTAGCGGCGGTTTGAAAGTCGCGAAAGGACCTTATACTGTTTATGCGGAAAGCGCAGTTGTCTATACTGAAGTTATTGAGGACTTGTATAGAGACGAAAATTTCGACGAGAGTTATTATCCGGCTATAGATAGAGATTATTCTTTGCAGCTTATACAGATTGCGGAGAGTTCCAATAAAGAGCTATTTGTTTATGTCTATGAGCCGGGTGGAAAAGCTCTTGATCTACGTGCAAGTTACATAAGATTTTCCACTAATCCCAAAGAGGAAATAGAGCCGAGAGATTATAGTCTGAAATATCTTAATTCCTCCGGAGTCTTTTATAAATATCTTGTTGAGGATTTTGTTGTTTCGGCTGATGAGACAAGATATTATGGCATTGTGCAATTAATGCGTCCGTGGATTAAGGATATTGATCCTGCGTCCGAAACGGATAATGAGATAACGCAACAACCGTTTCCGGTTCAGAAACAATATACATTTGGTGAGCTTAACGGAAAGCCTTTTGTCCGAGAAGAACATATTGACGTAATCGAGGTTACGGATAAGTTTGTTGGCTTTTGTAGGTATCCGGAAGGCGGATTTAAGTTTTCTCAAACAAATGAGGCTTGTGACGCTCATTTTGTTGCTTTTAATACGGATAGACAAATAGATAGATTGCTTGAAGCTGATTTACAATATAGCACTCAAAGTGTTTATGATTATTTTCATGCTGTATTAGGTGGAAATTCCGGAACACAATTCGGTGATGTTGTTAGAGAGCCTTTATTGACTATAAAGGGTGAAGAGGTAAGCTATGAGGGTGATAGTTGGTGGGCAAATAAATTCTCTTGGAATAGAATTCAGACTGTTGACGAATTTATTTCTGCTGAAAGTCGTCACGACGTATATAAAGGTGTTTTATTCAATAAGACTGTCGATACAAGTTTGAAACTTGATCTTTCTACGGAATTAAAAGGTAAGTATTCTTGGGTATTGAGATTTACAGAAACGGATTATACATTGCAAGGAACTTCTATGGGTTATGATCAATGGTATACGAATATAGAAGATGTGACTATATTACGTTTGAATTTTGTGACGAATGGAGCGACGTATAATCTCGGAGTAATAGATAATATGCAATCGGAGCCGATTGATCCGGAAGAGCATAAGCCTGCTAATACGGTTACCGAAAAGATAGAATTTAATAATAATTTTTTATGGATTATAGGTCTTATTCTTGGAATATTGCTTATAATTTTATGCTTTCCCATTATAAAGTTTTTGATTCAAGGTATCGTTTGGATAATATCTTTGCCGTTTAAGGCTATAAAAGGCGCTGTAGATAAGCATAAACGGGAGTAGCGTATGAAGAAACGAGATAAAGAAAAGATAAAGGATAACGCAAAAAAGACGGCTAAAGGGCTTGAAATCGTTTGGACTGTTGGTTGGGTTCTTTTCGGTTTGTTTATGATAGGCATTTTGGTTTATGTCGGCGTTGGTCTCTGGGACGCAATTTTTGCCCCACTTTTTGAGTAAGGAGTAAAAATGAAGATATTAAAGAGGATATTATTTCTGATATTATTTTTAATAATAGCGTTTGTTGTGGGATATTTTATTTATACCGGAGTTCACGTATGAAAGTAAAAAAATTCTTTAAGGAATTGAATTACAGGCATTATATATGTGTTGCAATAACTATTTTATTTGTTGTGGCAGTTTTTTTATTTCCTTATTGTATTCCAAGACTTATAGAGAGTTTTAAGGATTTGGGGCTATCTATAGCATTTTACTTTTGTAAGATATTCCATATAGAGAACGGAATTAATCCGTCTGTTACGGATATTTCTTCTACTCCTATAGTAATGCCGGGAGGATTTCCGAAAGATTGGTCTGATTTCAAATTAAAGTGGGGTGATTATTGGGAATTATTTATTACTAAGCAAAATTTTGCCGGATATATAGGATCTGTATTCAGTGTTATAGGGATAATCGCTAAGATTATAGTTTTGATATTACCTATAATTTTGATTTTGTATGTTGTCTTGCAAAAGGTCTTAAGTTCGAAACAGAGAAAGATTGAAGTTTTACGTGCCGAGGGCAAAGAGCCGGAAGAGCAACCGAGTATTTTCTTAAAAGCGTTTTTACTGTTTATGTCACGCATAATAAGTCCGATTGTTTGTTGGACAAAAGATTTCTTTATGTTTATAAAGAGACGTAAAGTCTATTGGATTATTTGGTTGAGTCTTTGGTTAGGATATTTTAACGCTTATGCCATAGTTATAGAATTTTTTGCGTTTTATTTTTATTTTGTAATGTCTTTTAATGTGGCGAATATTTTTGTTCAAATTTACAAACTTTTTTCTGATTTTTCTGTAGTAATTAATTTTATTCCCGGAATTATTTGGATAGTCTTAGGTTTGATTTTATTCGATTTAATTCGTAAACATATAGGATATAAGCGATTGATACATTTTGAAATGCGGAATCGAGGGTTCATTAATGAACGCCCGATCGTTTTTATGCTTTGCGGTTCTATGGGAACGAGGAAAACAACACTTATAACAGATATGGCGCTTTCGCAGGAAATAATGTTTCGTGACGCTGCTAAGGAAATGTTATTGGAAAATGATTTGAAATTTCCGCATTTTCCTTGGCGAAAATTTGAGGATCTATTAAGGGAGGCTATTAATTCACATAAGGTTTATAACCTTGTGACATCACGACTATTTGTAAAACATTTTGCGAATAGTTTCAATGAAGATCCTTGCCGGGAGAATATTTTTGGTTACGATTATGAGAAATATGGCTTGATTTATGATGATAAATTAAAGATCGTTGACATTTGGAAAGTTATAGAGATTTATGCTCAATTATATTATATTTATGCAATGACGTCATCGCTGATAATATCTAATTATTCTATTCGTTCTGATCTTATAATAGACGAAACGGGAGAGTTTCCCTTATGGGATACAGATATATTACATCGTGATAGCCGCAATCTGGATGAAGACTCTACTTATTCAAAGATATTAGATTTCGACGCTTGTCGTCCGGGAAGAAAGATGATAGAAGATAATCCTAATGCGGATTTTTTTGAATTTGGAATTTTGAACATAACAGAGATTGGAAAAGAGCGAGGGAATGCCCTCGAACTTGCCGATATAAAGAAACAATCAAAGGAGGTTAATCAAAAAAATGATTTATTTAATTCCTTTCTGAAGTTAATTCGACATTCTTCGACGATAGATAATTATTCTTTTGTGCGAGTAATCGTTGATGAACAACGTCCGGAGAGTTGGGGAGCTGATGCGCGAGATCTGTGTGATCTGATCTATATAGATCCCAATGCTGAATCGAGGTTAGCTATGCCGTTTTTTGTGGAAGAATTACTATATTCTTTGGTTTTCAATAGATTTGCGAAAATGTATTATAAGTATCGTAGTTGCACTTATAATAGTTTATCGTTATATTTATTTAAGACTATAGTGACTAAATTACAAAATTATTATGTGCGTATACATAATTTATTTGACTTTATTCCGGTTAAGTTGTTTGTAGAGGATGGTCGTCAAGACGGCTATAAAGCGGAAAGCAAATATTTTCTGATTTCCAAAAAGATTTACAGCGAAAGATTTTCAACGGATTGTTTTTCCGGAATTTTGGAAAATAAATCGTTGAGATCCAAAGTAGGTATAAATGATATACCTGCTTTTAGAGGCAAAAAAGCTACTGTAGAAGAGATGATGAGGGTTCATTCATATTTCTTCAATGACTTTGTAAAAATGAATACAGAGTCAAATAGCGACGTAGAATAATCATTTGATATTATCTTAGGGGTATGTGGTCCTTAACCGATGACTTAAGGACTAAGATGATATGGAATGATGACCGAGAGCAAATCCTTAATTATATTTCAGTAACCGGTGCGCTCGCCGGGTGTTGCCATACTTGATAATGGCAACACTTAAGAACAAAAAAGGGGTAAAATATGACTTCTTGTTTTTCTTATACGACAAATCCGGAAAAGTGTCCGACTTGTCCAAGATATATAGAATGTTGCAAAGAGCGAGGAGTGGCTTATCGCAAGTGGGAAAAGGCTAATATAATAGTCAATTCTTTTCCGGACGGAAGTATGGAGTTGATCAGATATAAGAAACCGTTTGATTATCTTGCCGAGGCGGGAAATTTACCATCTGTTGACAGGGTAAGAAAGATGATAAAAGAGGGTGGATATTGGATGCCGGTAGATGATTTCGATATAGCTTCGATACAACAGTCTTTGAGAAATTCAAGCAAGAGGAGCCAAGATACAATGTATGGTTATGTATTAAGTAACGTTTGGGATTATTGGGTAACTCTGACATTGAGTTCGGAAGAAGTAAACAGATTCGATAATTCAGAGGTAAAGTATTTGTGGCATATTTTTCAGCAGAATTGTAAACGTCGTAATCCGGATTGCAAAATACTTGCGATTCCGGAGAAACATAAAAGCGGAGCTTTGCATTTTCACGCGCTTATGTCAAATATAGATTTAACATTGATACCGGCGATAAATCCGAAGACTAATAAGGAGATCCGGACGCAGTTCGGCGACTTGGTATTTAATGTAAAAGATTGGAATTTTGGATTTTCTACTTGTGTCGTTATGCCGAAGAAAAATAATTATTTGAAGGTCGCAAATTATATGGTAAAATATATAACTAAGTCCGGCAATATAGATTACAACGCGAAGAGATATTATCATACTCGGAATTTAGAGTTCAAAAATAAGGTAGTTGCCTATCTAAGCGACGAAGAATTTGAATCGTCGCAATTTAAGCCGGGAACCTTTAAGAAAAAGGAGACGGAACGAATGGAAGTATACTACTGCCCGGCTATAGATAAAAGTGTCCGTTAATCTCTTCGCAAAAGACAGCTTTTGCGAAGAGATGTGGGCGAATTTCTCAAAAATATTCGGGCTGTAAAAAGTTTGACCGATAAATAAAAAATGTTAAATGATTTAATTGATTTGATTTTTTATTTGTTATAATATATAATTGAATTATGGATAATTATTTTGACGAAAGAAATAAAAAAAATATTAATCAAATTCGTAAGATATGCGATGGTTTGCCTACAATTGTGCGCGAATTTGATATGGGCATTCAACAACGCACTTCCACGCTTACTCGTTTAGGATATGTCAGAGATCTCAAAATATTTTTTGAATATCTTACAAAAGATTCAGATAAAAATATAAAAGATATAACGATTGAGGATATAAAAAAAATTACATCTTTTGATATAGAACAATTTTTAGATTATTTATCCGGCTATAAAACCAATGGCAAAAACAATAGCTGCGGTGAACGCGCCAAAGAAAGAAAACTTTGCACTTTGCGTTCATTTTTCAAATATTTTTATAAAAAAAATATGCTACCCGAAAATGTTACCGCTAAAGTTGATTTACCCAAAATTCACGATAAAGGCATTATCAGACTTGAACCCGACGAAATAGTGAATCTTTTGAATTTGGTCGAATCGGATAACATTCCCGGTATGACTCCACAGCAAAAAGCTTATCATAACAAGACAAAAGTGCGAGATTTTGCTATTCTAAGTCTGTTTTTGGGCACAGGAATACGTATTAGCGAACTTGTCGGAATAAACGAAAAAGATATAGACTTTAAGAATAATGCATTTACGGTGACAAGAAAAGGCGGAAATAAAAGCATACTGTATTTTTCCGAAGAAGTTAAAGACGCTTTGTTAAAATACAGTAAATGGTGTCAGGAACAAATAGATAACAAGACAAAATTCGGCGTTAAAATCGACGGAAATCCGGCTATGTTTTACTCTTCCGAAGGCAAACGTATTACCGTAAGAGCCGTTGAAAATATGGTCGTTAAATATGCAAAGATTGTTTGCCCGTTAAAAAAGATTACACCTCATAAATTGAGAAGTACATATGGCACGGAATTATATCGACAGACAAAAGATATTTATATAGTTGCCGACGTCCTTGGGCATAAAGATATCAATACGACAAGAAAACATTATGCCGCCATCAGCGACGATATAAGACGCGACGCTGCTACAAAAGTAAAATTAAGAGATTTTGACGATCAAAACTAAACTATTTATGTCTGACATAATATGTTTAAAATTCGATATTCTCACTTTCCAGATATTCCGACAAAGCAATCTTCAGATGTTCATAGGTCAACCCGCCTTGTAAATACGCTATATAAGGTTTTCTTATGGGCGCATCTGCGCTTAATTCTATTGATGATCCTTGCACAAACGCCCCTGCCGCCATAATAACCTTATCCGAATACCCCGGCATATCCCAAGGTTCAGGGATGACGTAACTGTCTATCGGCGCGCAATGCTGAATAATTTTACAGAAATCAATTAATTTTTGTTCATTTTCAAAAATAATAGATGTTATAAGTCGTTACCTATAACGCCATTTTTAGGCAACGTTTTGTAACCGAGTTGAGAGAACGCCTCACGGAATAACAAACTGCCCTTTTGGCACTGCGCTACCACGTGAGGCGCTAAAAATATTCCCTCAAAAAAATATTGGTAACCGTATGCATATGAACCCACTTCACTCCCCAGTCCCGGAACGGTAAGACGATTCTCTATTTGTTCGATATATTTTTGTTTTCCGCATATATAAGCGCCGGTGGGCGCAATTCCACCGCCGGGATTCTTAATCAGAGAACCGACTATTATATCGGCGCCGACTTCCAAAGGTTCTTTTACATCTATAAATTCTCCGTAACAATTATCAACAAAAACAGGCGCATCGGAAAAACGACGTATTGTTTGTATTACTTCAAATATTTGCTCTATTGAAAAAGCGTCTCTCAAACTATATCCGCGAGATCTTTGCAGACAAATTAATTTATATTTGCCCGATTTTAATTTTTTTTCGATTTCTTCAATATCGAATAACCCATTTTTAAGTTCGACTTTGTCAAATTTAATTCCGAAATCTTTCAAAGAACCGTTATTTTTGCCATAAATGATTTCATCAAGCGTATCATATAAATCGCCGCAAATCGATAAAAAAGTATCTCCGGGTCTCAATATTCCATATAAACTGCAAGAGATGGCGTGCGTTCCGGAAACCAAGTTCGGTGTTACTATCGATTTTTCAGCCTTGAATATTGATGAAAAAATTTTGGAAAGCCCTTCTCTTCCGACGTCGTCATATCCATAACCGGTTGTTGAGGCAAAATGCCTCAATGCAATTTTATTTTCTCTGAAAGCATCGAGAACTTTTTTTTGATTAAACAAAGCCCTATTGTCTATTTCTTCGTATGCCGCAGTAAGTTTTTTTTCGCATTTTTTTATAAACTCTAAATTATTCATATTTTTCCCTTATTGTGTCTGATATAATCTGAAACATATCGGCATTATTTTCTACAAAATATTTTTCAAATGGCATATTTCTGAAATAAGTCATTTGACGTTTTGCGTAACGTCTGCTACCGCGTTTAACTTCTTCTATGGCGTTTTCCAAACTTGATTTGCCTTCAAAATACGCGACAATTTCCTTATAGCCTATCGCTTGCATCGAATTGCAATCTTTATATTTTATAAGTTCTTTCACTTCGGATAACAGTCCTAACG
>CANQUR010000046.1 GCA_947627075.1 uncultured Clostridia bacterium | reverse complement strand
TCTCAATAAGCGCCTTTTTGCTGCGGAGTTCGGGACTTGCATCAATCGCTTTGCGAATAGTTACAAGCACTTCCTTATCTTTGCAATGCGTGTCGTGATACTTGGTGACGAGCAGCAGAATATAGTCGATATTGATCTCGATCTGCTTTAGCAGTTCTATTTCAAATACTATATCCTCGCTGATATCCTCTTTTTCGCCATGAGCCGCGCGAGCCTTCCACTCGTCGCGAAGGTCTTGATAACGTCCGCAATAATCTTGCAAATCGCGTTCGGACAAAATATCGTCCTGCGCAAAATCGTCATAGCAAGTAAGAAGATTGCGTATCCTGAGCAGCGAGCCGAAAAGACGAATGAATTGTTTCTGTCGTTCTTCGCCCGTGATTCGTTCTTCTTCGATCGGAAAGTCGCTTTGCAACTCATCTACAAGGTCGGTATATCCCTTGTGATATTCGCCCTTATCGTCTGTATAGCCGTTGAGATAGTCCTTGTAACTGCGCATAAGAACGACGCCGCCCGCCTCCCTATCACCGAACAGCGAAATTGCGTCATCGGTGCGCTTTTGCAAATTGCGAAAGCAGACGATATTGCCGAACGTTTTAATCGAATTGAGTATTCTGTTTGTCCTCGAATATGCCTGAATAAGACCGTGCATTTTGAGGTTTTTGTCCACCCAGAGGGTATTGAGCGTAGTTGCGTCAAATCCGGTCAGGAACATATTAACGACGATTAGTATATCGATCTCCTTATTCTTCATTCTGAGCGAAACGTCTTTGTAGTAATTGGGGAATTTTTCGCTTGACGTATCGTAAGAAGTCCCGAAATAGTCATTATATTCCTTAATCGCCCCATCCAAAAAGTCTCGCGACGAGGCGTCGAGGTTTACTGTATCGTCCGAATTTTCCTCGCCCAAAAGTCCGTCCGCCTCTTCTTCGTTTTGCGCAAAGCTGTAGATAGTGGCAATTATGAGTTTCTTTTCTGGGTGCGCTTTCATCTGCCTTTGGAATTCGACATAGTAAAGTTTCGCCGCCTCTATTGAAGAGACCGCAAAAATAGAGTTAAAACCCTTTAATTGCACTTTGTTGCGAAGTTCCTCGGCGTCGCTGCCGCTCTTGGCACGAGCGACTTCCTCGATATTCACGAGTTGGCGGAAGGCATATGCCTTTTCGTTTTGCTTGGTCTTTTGTGCAAAGTGGTCGAGGATATATTCGACTACTTTGGAGATCCTTTCGGGCGCAAGAAACGCCTTTTCGCGGTCTATATCCCAAACTTCCTTGTCGTCGATATCCGGCTCCTCTTTCATCGTGGAAATATAATCCACGCGGAAAGGAAGTACGTTTCTGTCGTTTATGGCGTCCACAATGGTATATGTGTGGAGTTTCATCCCGAACGTCTGTTCGGTTGTGCGCAAGGTGGGATCTGCAGACGAAATCGAATTAAGTGAGAAGATAGGCGTTCCCGTAAATCCAAACAGATAGTACTTTTTGAAGAACTTTGTAATGGCGAGGTGCATCTCACCGAATTGGCTGCGGTGGCACTCGTCGAAAATAATGACGACATGCTTGTCCTTAACGCTATGCCCCGCATTTTTCTTGACAAAGGTGGCAAGTTTCTGAATGGTGGTTATTATTATCTTTGCGCTGTCGTCCTCAAGTTGGCGCTTTAAGATAGCGGTCGAAGTGTTGCTGTTAGCCGCCCCCTTTTCGAATCGGTCATACTCCTTCATCGTCTGGTAGTCAAGGTCTTTTCGGTCCACTACAAACAGCACTTTGTCGATGTAGTCAAGCCGCGAGGCGAGTGGCGCCGTCTTGAACGAAGTAAGCGTCTTGCCGCTGCCCGTCGTGTGCCAAATATATCCGCCCGCCTTCACGCTCCCGAAAAGTTTATAGTTTTTGGCGATTTGTATACGCTCCAAAATCTTTTCGGTCGCGGCGATCTGATACGGTCGCATAACAAGGAGCATATTTTCCGAAGTAAACACGCAAAAGCGCGTCAAGATATTAAGGACCGTATGCTTTGCGAAAAACGTCTTGGTAAAGTCCATAAGGTCGGGGATCACCTTATTTTGTGCATCCGCCCAAAAGGAAGTAAACTCAAAGCTGTTGCTCGTCTTGCCCTTTCTCTGTGCGTTCTCCATTTCCTTGATATGATTATAGCGCGTGGTATTGGAATAATACTTGGTGTTCGTACCGTTGGAAATAACGAATATCTGCACATAGTCGAACAGTCCGTTCGACGCCCAAAAACTGTCGCGGGAATAGCGGTTGATTTGATTAAACGCCTCGCGAATGGCAACGCCGCGACGCTTGAGTTCGATATGTACAAGGGGCAGACCGTTTACAAGAACGGTGACGTCATAACGGTTTTCGCGAGTTCCGCGCGTCTCGGTATATTGGTGAATGACCTGCAAGCTGTTGTTATGAATATTTTTCTTGTCGATAAGCGAAATATTCTTCGTTTCTCCGCTGTCACGGCGAAGAATCTGCACAAAGTCTTCCTGTATTCGGCGCGTCTTTTTCTCGATATCGTCGTTGGCGCCTGCGATACAATTCTTGAAAAATTGCTCCCACTCGCTATCCGAAAATTTGTAATCGTTAAGGAGTTCCAACTGCTTGCGAAGATTGGGTATAAGTTCTTCTTCGGAGTGAATATCAAGATATTCGTACCCCATATCCCCTAAAAGCCGCAAAAACTCGCGTTCGAGATCCGCCTCGCTCTGATACGACTCGGCACGATTCCCCGAAGATTTGTATTCCGACACAACGGTGGAAACATTTGTTTGCGTAACAAGATTGAAATTGTTCATAGTAACTCCTTTGGAATGAAGAATGAAGAATGTAGAATTAAGAATGAAGAATGTTGGTTTGAAATGAAGAATGTTGCGGTCGGTTGACTATTCTTAATTCTTAATTCTTAATTAAACATCAGCAGTTTGTCCCGATAGTATTCATATTGCTTTTGCCTTTTTTCGATTTCGGCGGGAAGTCCTTCCGAAAGGTCATTGCAGAGTTTATCAAACTTGTCAAGCGTTTCCACTATCTTTTCCTGCACCTCAAGCGGCGGAACAGGAATAGTAAAATTTTCTAACATAGGTCGCCTAATCGATGTTACGGATGAATTTACAGCTGATTTTTGAATATATGATAAAAAATACGATTTCATGTAAAAATATAAGAATTTAGGTAAAACTTCATCTATACAGATATGTATGCGATACGCTCTTTGATGAAGCGCATATTTCCCACTAATATAATGAAATATCTTTCCTACTCCGACACCATCACCTGACGTTATAATTGCAGTTTCATCAAACTCATAAGAATCTTTCCAACGTATTTCTTGTGAACGTACAAAAAATGGATATTTACCTATAGATAATTCTTCATTTGTATTACTGCTACCTGTACCAATTTCTGCAATTTCTTTTAGCCTTAGATGTTTAATTTTAGAATTATCAAATGATAAAAGTTTGTCTCTGTAATATTCATACTGCTTGCGGCGAGCTGTAAGCTCTGCTGTAAGCTCTGCTGTAAGCTCTGCTGTCAACAATGTGAAACCGTCCAGAATGCGGACAATTTCACATTGTGCCGCCAAGGGCGGCAGCGGAATTTTATAATCATCAGTATCACCAGTAGAAATTTGCGGCAGTTTTCCCGTTTTAGCTTTTAATTGAAATTCTATGGAATGCGCTTGAAGATAGTAATAAATAAATTTCAAATTAGCATCCGTGCTTTTAAGCGAATAAGACCATAACTCATTTTTATGACTAAAGGGCTTATCATAAAATTCAAACCCTATATTTCCACGCGACTTTACAATTATACTGGGTTTTGTGATAATGCACTCTCTGGGGATATCTTCATAATTGACATTCGCAACAGTATTCCCCGCCGCAAATAGTCGAACAGGCGCATCGACTTTATCTATTTTTTTCATCTCTCCCGCAGTAAGAGAAATACCTTTCTGTCTAAAACATACACTTGACAGCTTCACATATCTCACCCCATTTGGGCAATACTCTTTTAATAATTCATTTAACTTCGACATCATCTTTTACCTCTTGTATTTTAACAATCGCATTTTTAACCGTAGGAAATACAACTTCTCGTTCGGTGCCTCTTGCAATCATCAAGTGCTTATGAAAGTGACGATTATAAATCTTGTCAAATAGTTCAATATCGAAACCATAAAATTCGCCACTCAGCTTGGCGCTAAGCAAATATATTGGATTGTACAGTTTGCTTAAAACATATGAATTCCCCTTAGCCTTGCTCCATGAAACATAAATTTCATTATATTCTACCCTTTTACATTGTTCGAACGGAGAATCGGAACCAATATAACGATATAAATCCCCCTGATAGCGTGCGCATTCCAGAAATTTCATTTGCATTCTTGTTGAATGAACGCTATTTTCTATATCTTGTGCCAAAGCAAATATTTCTACAAAAAAATTCTGAAATGCGTTTTGCAAGTCTTTTTCTTTAGGAGCACCAACATACGTTTTACCCGTCCACTGAGTTAATACATTTGCAATAGTTTTTATTATCAAATTAAAGCCTTTCTTTAAGCTTTTTCGATATTCCGATATTTGCTTTGTCGCACAATTTATTTTTTCTATATCAATGCCCCAATCCATTCCTGCTATTTACTCCCATGCATTATATTTTCATCAGTTTATTCGCTTCCTCTGCCATATCATTTAGGCGACTATAAAGATATTTCTGCGTTACCCATTCTCTTTCCATATCAAAAACAAGTAATTTTTGCTCTGCGGCCAAAAGATATATTATACTGTATTTCCGTGGTCGATTATTTATTGTCATAAGCCGATCCAATACTTGTTTTATTATCTTGTTTCGTTGTAGCGAGATAAATGAATTGACGAACAACTCGTATCGTTTCATTGCCGCATATTTTGCAGTATTGCTGTTTAGTTTTTCAGTCTTCTCCGCAACCGCTTTCAAAAAATATTTGGTCGGTGACTCATCAATATCATCCGTATATGGCTCTTGTTCCCATATGTCACTATTCCCCACTGTCCGAACTTCATGAATTTGCTCAATACGTTCCAAAACACGTAACGGAGTATTTTCTTTCAGCATCTGCGCACGATCTCTTAATTTGAACGATTCAACAACTTTCGGCGGCATACAATTAGTAACTTCTACGCCGATTTTATTCTCATATTGTAAGTCGGGTCTGTCCTTAACAGTAAGCAAAGGAAATTTTTCGGGGAAACACCGCTCCAAAATCACTTTTGCAAAGTATTCGTCAAATTTCTTTTGAGCCATCTCATTCTCCATTCTTAATTCTTAATTCTTAATTCTTCTCAATTTCCTCAATGATCTTTTCTATCTCTTTCCTCAGCACGTTCTCGCGGGCGACGATTTCGGCAAGTTCGGCATTCAGCTTTTTTATATCGACCTTCTCGCGAGTGTCTTTCTGCTCCACATAGGTCGAGACGGAAAGGTTGTAATTGTGTTCTTCGTCTCCGATGGTGCTGCCCGGGACGAGTTTTGCAAAGTGCTCCTTATCCTCTCGCGCTTTGAAGGCTTCCAAAATCGTATCGATATTCTCGTCGGTGAGTTTATTGTTGTTTGTCACCTTTACAAACTCGTTCGACGCGTCGATAAAGAGCACCGCGCTGTCCTTTTTGCTCTTTTTGAGCACCATTATGCACGTTGAAATGCTTGCGCCGAAGAACAGATTTGCGGGAAGTTGAATAATGCAGTCGATAAAATTATTGTCGATAAGGTACTTTCGAATCTTTTGTTCTGCGCCGCCGCGATACATTATGCCCGGAAAGCATACGATTGCAGCCGTACCGTTGGCCGCAAGCCAGGAGAGCGAATGCATTATAAACGCAAAGTCGGCTTTGCTTTTGGGTGCGAGGATTCCCGCGGGCGAATAGCGACTGTCATTGATAAGGAGCGGGTTTCCGTCCCCTGCCCACGGAATGGAGTACGGCGGATTTGAAACAATAACTTCAAACGGTTCGTCGTCCCAATGAGCGGGCTCGGTAAGCGTGTCGCCGTGCGCGATATCGAACTTGTCCGGCTCTATGTCGTGCAAGAACATATTGATTCGGCAAAGGTTGTAAGTCGTTATATTTATTTCCTGTCCGAAGAAGCCTTGACGGATATTGTCTCTGCCCAAGATTTTTGCTGCTTTGAGTAGCAACGAACCGGATCCGCAAGCGGGATCGTAAACTTTGTTGACTTCGGTCTTTCCTACCGTTGCGAGTTTGGTGAGGAGTTCGGACACTTCCTGCGGAGTAAAGAATTCGCCGCCCTTTTTGCCTGCGTTAGAGGCATACATACTCATAAGATATTCGTAGGCGTCTCCGAACGCGTCTATGGTGCTGTCCTGATACTTACCGAGTTTCATCTCCGCGACCGTATCGAGAAGTTTGACGAGTTTTTCGTTGCGCTTTGCGACCGTCGCGCCCAACTTGTTGGAGTTAACGTCGAAGTCGTCAAACAGCCCCTTAAAGTCAGCCTCGCTCGCACTGCCCTGCGCAGATGTCTCGATATGGTTAAAGACCCGCTCGAGCGTTTCGTTGAGGTTTTCATCGCGGGCGGCGCACTTCCGCACATTGCAAAAGAGTTCGGACGGCAGAATAAAGAAGCCTTTCTCCTGCACCAAGTCGTCGCGAGCAGGTTCCGCCTCTTCATCGGACATCTTTGCGTAGTCGAAACTCATATTGCCCGCCGCATGCTCGCCCCTGTTTATGTATTCCGTGATGTTCTCGGAAATGTAGCGGTAAAACATTGTGCCGAGAACGTATTGCTTAAAGTCCCAGGCATCCACTCCGCCCGCATGAACGAGGTCTGTCGCCGCATTCCAAATCATCTTGTGCAGTTCCGCTCTTTCTTGCTCTTTTTTTGTATCAGCCATTTTGTTTCTATCCTTTGAGTTTTATTTTATATTCTACCATAATTATCTTGACACCGCTGTGTTAACATAAAAAATTATTTTGGAGAGATTGTATTATTGAATCTATCCCTACACCTCTCCAATTATATATTTTACCAAAAATCGGCATAAAAGTCAATATAATACGATAAAACACTGCAAATAGGTTTTCATAATAAAAAATTTTTCAATATGAAAACCTCTACTAAAAATCTATTTTAAAGAATGTCTTGCTAGTTCAAATCTATTCTCCCTATTACAATTGTAATATATTTTTCAATAAAAGTAAAGTCGGCAACCGTTATAGACAACGATTGTCGACTTTTTTCGCTGTCTTTAGTAGCCGAAAAGACTTTATGCTGAAATGTTACATTTTGCTAAGTAGTTCACTTTTCTTTTGATTGAATTCTTCCTCGGTTATTATTCCCGAATCCCTAAGCTCGGCAAGCTTTTTTAAGCTATCTGCTATGTCTGTTTGAGGCGTTGAATTCTGCTGTGAAATAGCTTGTTCACGCTTATTTTTCGCTTTTTCGATAGCCTCCGAGATAAACGCCACCACTTCATCGGCATTAATAACGTATCGAATTTTAATTACTCCCGATGCCGACCCTATACGTATTGTTTTACCGGTATAGAAATAAAGAAAATTTTTTACCGCTGCAATGTTATCAACCTTTTCAATGGGCATATTTAATGTTATCTTCGAAATAGGAATAAATCCTGTATAAGAACCAACTAATTCTTTGTCAAATGCAGTGAAATTTATAAGTTTTCTTCGCCTTTTCACTATAAACATAACCGCAACCGGGAGCAAAGCAAACAATAATAAAATAAAGATAAACAATACAATGTTCCCGGGATAACTTCTCGATGCAAGGAACGCTCCGGTTTCTTTATAACGTTCGATTCTTGTAAATGGTATACCGAACCATCCGGCCCCATCATATACTATATAAACGCCCTTCAGCCAATAACTTCCGCTCGCATTAACACTGCCTACAGTGAAGCCCATCACAATCAAAATTACAACCACTGCTAAATAAAACGAAAGTGCTATCCAAACTACTTTAGAAAACTTATTCGATATTACTGCTTTAATTTCTTTGTTCCCCAATTCTTACTCTCCTTAATTTATCCATTACAATCAACTTTTTCACCAAATTACGGGTTTACCATCATTGCCGTAGTGCCAGTATTGCCGACCGCTTTTATACGATTCACTAAAATAATATCGAGTAGCGTCTTCAAAGCTTGCATTCCCGCCCATAAACTTATGGATGTCGATGCTCTCCCATTGTTCAGATGTCCCTTTGTAATAAACCCTTTTAAGGTTATCACAGCCATGGAATGCATCGACTTGGACTTCATGTAAACTTATTGGTATGATTATTTCGGTCAACCCACTACAATTATAGAATATATTACAAGGTAATCTTTTTACACCATCACCTATTGTTACGGCAGTAATAGCCTTGCAATTTGGGAACATTTTGTCATCAGCATCATATAATACATAATCCGTAGCATTGAAAATTACGTTTTTAAGGGAGCTGCATTCGTCAAAAGCATTATTACCTATATTTTTTATGCTCTTCGGTATCGTTATAGTAGTAAGCGCTGTACAAAATCTGAAAGCAGCTTTGCCTATTGTCTTTAAGCCTTCGCCCAATGTGACCTTTTCAAGAGAATTACATTCATAGAACACAAGCATTCCCATTGAAGTTACGTTATTCGGAATTGTTATTTCTTTAAGGGACTTACATCCACTGAATGCACTATCCTCTATCTGCTGCACGCTACTGCCTATTTTTACATCTACAAGAGAGGTACAGCTCACAAAAGCCGCACTTCCTATTGTTTTTACTTTGTTAGGTATAGTTATGCTTGTAAGTGAACTGCATCTGCCAAATGCATTACTGCCTATATAAGTTACGCTGTCCGGTATCACTATGCTTGTAAGTGAACTACATCCGCTGAACGCAGCTTCACCTATACTGGTAACACCGCTGCCTATTGTTACGCTTGTCAAATTTGTCATGTCATCAAATGCATTACTGCCTATTTCTTTTGCTCTATCCGTTATAATAACGGTATTCAATGATGCGGGCACATATTCACTGTTTTCATACCAAAAAGTTGAACCAAATAAGTAACCTAATTCTGATCTAGATCTATAACTACTCTCACTGTCTCCCACAAACGGCAACGTAATACTTTGCAACGAATTGCATCCCTGAAAAGCGCCCTTTCCTATATACGTTACGTCGTCGGGTATCACTATGCTTGTCAGAGAACTGCAACCGCTAAACGCATTACTGCCTATATGAGTTACACTATCCGGTATAGTTACTTTGGTTAAGCTACTGCAATCCTTAAACGCATTGTCATCTATTAGCGTAACGGGGAAACCTTTGTAAGTATTCGGTATAACAAATTCACTTAAAGTAGTATCTTTAACGCCGGTTACAACACTACCCACATCCCGAACTTCTATAATAAATTCATTAGTCTTATCATTATCTACATCTTTTGTGTTGTCGCAGCCAATAATAGCAAAGTATGCCATTATAAAAAGTGTGGAAACAATACCCATAAAAATCAAACGTTTTTTGTAAAATTTGTCCACTTTGCACCTCTCCGCATTTCAGTCCATCTTTTTAAATGAAATCGTCCTTTTGTTCAAGACCAACTTAAATCCATGCTCTGCGGCCCTTTTTGCCACCGCTGATTTTTTCAATAGATAATAAGTTTCTTTCGGCAAAGGTGCTCCCGTCATCTGCTCATACTGTTCTTCCGTCAGCGAAAAATCCGAATTGGCTTCAAAAAGCGGAAATAACTCTGTAAATTTTGGTAGTTTGCTCATTTTCTTTGTCTCCTTATTTCGTCTTTAACATAGCAATCACTGCATACATAGTTACAATTAAATTTTTCGTCGGCTATTACCTTACCTATCTCGGTACAAACGACAAAGCCTTTCTTTTCCGCGCAACTATGGCATATCGGAAGATCTGTTGTAGTTGTCATATCGGCTTTACCGCCGCAAATATAACATTTCATATTTTTTACCTCCACAAATATTATACTAGATATTTTGTCTAGTGTCAAGATAAAATGTGTAGTTTTGAGTAAAATTTTTATATGGATAAAATTTTTTGCCAAAACCTTAAATCTACTCGGAATTATTGCGGTCTTACACAACGTCAAGTTGCGAACATATTAGGAGTAGTCGAAAGTTGTTATGCCAATTGGGAACAAGGTCGGACGGAACCGAATATCGAAATGCTTCGAAAACTTGGTGAGATTTTTCAAGTGTCTATAGATGAATTAATAAACAACGATTCAAGTATATAATGATACGCCGTTTTGTCTTTGATGGACAAAAAGACTGCCATTTTCTTTGCATTTGAATAATATACTTGGGATTGGACTAATCCGTCTCATCCGGAAAGGAGTAAATATCATGATGAAGAAAAAAATTGAGAAAAAATGCGACGTGTGTGGAAACATAGTAAAAACAACCGAATACGGCGGCGGCAAATGCAAAAAATGCGGCTGGATAGACGACCCGCATCAGCGCGAGTATCCCGATTGCACAAATTGCGGCAATCTTATATCTCTAAATAAAGCAAAAATATTTTGGAGCGAAGGAAAAAAATTCTTCCCCGATTATGGCGAATTTATAGATATGATGAAACGTGGATTTGAATTTGAGTTCAAAATGCGGAACAAAACATATAATATAGCGTTTTACGACGATAAACATTGGGGATTTTATTGCTATGAAACAGATGAAACTCAACTTTTCGAAAGCGTCAATGCCTTTGACGAAACTGCTACTGTTGACGGCGTTCCCTTGCGCGATTGTTGGCAAGATCTGACCTACATAGATTATGATTAAGAATATGAATACAGGACCTTATAAAAAAATTTATACAAAGCCGTGCGATTTATGCGGCAACGAAATTAAAATAGACCAATACGGCAATGGCAAGTGCAAAGTTTGCGGGTGGTATAACGATGAGCCCGAGTGCTATCT
>CANQUR010000045.1 GCA_947627075.1 uncultured Clostridia bacterium | reverse complement strand
CCAATCCGTTTTGACCAATATTGTCTATATTTGTAAAACCCATTACCTGTGACAATAAGTTATTTTCGGGATAACTTCGTTTAAGGTCTACTGTAAAATAAACCCCTTCCAATTCCATTTTGCGAATATCCTCTCCTACTGCTTTATCCACAGCTTTCTTTACCGTGATCTCGCTTACCTTTTCGGTCGTGATACGGGTATACAACTTTTCATAACTTAAATCAAGTTTTTCCGCAAGAACTTTGGATACCGTAGCCGCATCCTTTACGGCGTTCGGACGCACATAGATAGAATATACATCTTGATTTTCCGCCAAAATTTTTCCCGTATTGTCGTAAATAAGACCTCTTGCGGCTTTTAGCGGCAAATCGCGATACCATTGATGCGCCGCCTTTGCCTGAAGGGAAGCTCCATCTATTATCTGAATATAGAATAAACGACCTACCAAAGCGCAAAATAAAAAGGCTATTGACATAACCATGACCAATAACCTCTTTCGTGTTAAATATAAATTGTTAGTTTTAATAATTAGCCTCCAAAGACTCCGTTAAGCCAATCGCAAAAGGAATCAAACCAATTTGTAGATCCTTCGTATGTCTTAACTTCGCCTAAAGGAAGCAAATCTATTGTACCTTGTACGCCCTCTATCCTTTCCATGCCACTATTGTAAGCTCTTCCGGTAAGGGCATCCTCGTCACCAAGCATAGTGATTGCGCCGAGCTGTTCTGCCATATATGCATTCTTTACGGCAAGTTCGTTTTGCAACTCCTCAACTTCGGTTCCTGCAGATGAAACAAAGATGCCGGTCGCTATTACCAACGCGGACAAGAAAAGAATAATAGCGGCATAAACACCGAGGATCCATTTTGTTTTGTTATCGACCTTTTGGACCTTGTTAGTTGTTGTTTCTTCGCTTTCTTCTGTTTCGTCCTTTTTCTCGGAGTGGATCTTATACATGAACTCATTGGGACGCATAGGCTCTACATCGCTTACTTCCTTGTATTCCGGTCTCGGTCGGCGTTGTATTTGCGGCTGTTGCCTATAGTCCACTCGCGTATCTCTTATGCTTTCGGCTTGCTTATATTGCGCCTCTATAAAAGAATCGCCTAAATTGTTTTGAGTATTAGTTTTGATCTCAATTTCCGCAGGTGGAGTCTTTACCTCGATGTCTGCATAGCCCCCGAATTTGTCGGTCTCATTATTGATTTTCCTCTTAACCGTTACCATAATATGTCCACTCCTTTTTATTTATAACTATTTTAGAATTTTTCGATGATCCTTAACGTTGCGCTCGATGAACGCGAATTCCTTTCTATTTCTTCTTTAGTAGGCTTTATTTTTTTGAAAACTCTTCCTTCGGCTTTATGTCCGCAAACACATACGGGTAAAGTTTTATCGCAAATACAAGCTGTAGACATTAAATTGAAGGTTTGCTTCACTATCCTGTCTTCAAGCGAATGAAATGAGATAATGCATAGTCTTGCTCCGCTTTTAAGGTTTGAAAAAATATCCTTTATAGCTTTATCAAGACCTCTCAATTCATTGTTCACCTCGATCCTAATTGCTTGAAAAGTGCGTCTTTCCGGAAACGGCGTCTTGACAGGAACACTGTTTCTTACTATTTCAGCAAGCTCGAATGTAGTTCGAATAGGTCGTTTCTCACGCGTCTTCACTATATTAAAAGCGATCCGTTTTGCAAACCTTTCTTCGCCGTATTCGTATAAAATTTTCAAAAGCTTTTCTTCGGTATATTCGTTTACGACCATTTCCGCCGTAAGCATTTGACGCTTGTCCATTCTCATATCAAGCGGAGCATCGAAACGGAACGACATCCCTCTTTCGGGAGTATCAATCTGATGAGACGAGATCCCAAGGTCCATTATAGCTCCGTCAAGCTTGATATTTTCTTCTTTAAGTATTTCATCGGCGTTTTTGAAGTTGGAATGAAATATCTTGATCCTATCCTTATATTCGCCAAATCGTAACGTGCATCCTTTTATCGCATCCTCATCGCGATCGATCCCTATGACCTTTCCGCCTAGATCGAGTATCGCCTTCGTGTGCGATCCGCCTCCCAATGTACAATCCAAGTATACGCCGTTCTTTTTCACACATAAAGCCTCGATGCTTTCTTGCAACAGGACCGGCACATGATACATCAATCCGACTCCTTTATCTCATCGAAGCGTTCACCCGCATTATCTCCTTCGGAGAACTTCTTCCATGCGTTTTTCTCCCATATTTGAATATGGTCGTACGCCCCTACGGTCGTGATCGAAGAACTATAATCGATCTCGGCATATTTAAGCAATGCTTGCGGAAGAGTGATTCTGCCCTGCTTGTCCTCTTCTCCGAAGCTTGCCTTACTCATAAGCTTTGCCTTTTCGGCGTTCATATTCTTATCGTTGAATTTCGCTCCGCCGAAAACGTCCTTAAGTATCACATCCGCTAACTCACGTGGATAAACGGTAATGCATTTATTGGCGCCTTGGATAATAAAAGGATTATCGCCGAGTTCATGCTTGAATTTTGTGGGAATGCGTATGCGTCCCTTATCATCGATTTGGTGATTGTATTCTCCGACGAACATGACGACCTCCTTTTGATATTTATTAAGTATATATATGATACCACATCCCTACGCCCTTGTCAACCATTTTTGACCACTTAATTATATTTTTTGTACATTTTTTGCCATTTATAACCACTTGATATACTTTGGCAGCATTTTAGCGCCACTCGGTAAATTATCTTGGTATAAAAAAAGAGATGGATTGACCATCTCGTAAGCATTTAATATTATTGATATAATATTACTCTTCGTATTTTATCAGTTCGACTTTAGCTTCATTCAAAAGTTTCAACGAAAAATCATCGGGATACCCATATTTATATACGATCCTTTTTATGCCGGAATTAATGATCATTTTCGCGCATATAACACAAGGTTGATGAGTACAATAAAGAGTTGCTCCATCTATACATACACCGAGCTTTGCCGCTTGAATTATGGCATTTTGTTCGGCGTGCGTTGCATAGCAAACCTCCTGTCTTGTGCCGCTTTGTATGCCAAGTTCACGTCGCAGACACGAGCCGCGTTCTTTACAACTTTTAATTCCGCTGCTCGCACCGTTATAACCCGTAGTAAGTACTCTTTTATTCTTTACTACGACAGCGCCCACTTGCCTATTCTCTTGAAAACAACTTGACCAAGAGGAAACAAGTTCCGCCAGTTCCATAAATCTTTTGTCCCATTTCTTTACATTCTCATCCATAGTTCATCGACCTCTTTTTTATGCTAAAATCAACAAAACCATTTTAACAAATTATTTTATATTTTGCAAGAATTTTAGCCCGAAAAGCTTTATAAATTATCGTTTTTTACTTGACTTTGCAACATTATTGCAGTAAAATATTGCGTGGAATAGGCAATAATTGTAAATCATCATAATTTGCTCATTCTCAGAATAATGCAAATTTTTATGGAGGAGTTTCAAATATGGAAATCAAACCTTTATTTGACAGAGTGGTAGTCGAAGCAGTCAATACCGAAGAAACCACAAAAAGCGGAATTGTGCTTCTTGCCAAAGACCAGGAAAAGCCTCAAATGGCTCGTGTCGTTGCAGTCGGCCCCGGAGGAAATGTCGACGGAACCGAAGTTAAAATGCAACTTAAAGTCGGAGATAAAGTTCTCTACTCTAAGTATGCCGGCAGTGAATTCAAAATCGACGGCAGAGAAGTTACTATCATTCGTCAAAACGATGTTCTTGCTATAATCGAATAAGGAGGTATTTTTTTATGGCTAAACAAATCAAAAACGGTGAAGAAGCCAGAAAGGCTCTTGAAGCAGGCGTAAATATTCTTGCAGACACAGTAAAGATCACACTCGGTCCCAAGGGAAGAAATGTAGTTCTTGACAAAAAATACGGCGCTCCCCTTATCACAAACGACGGCGTCACTATCGCCAAGGAAATCGAACTTGAGGATCCGTTCGAAAATATGGGAGCTCAGCTTGTACGCGAAGTCTCCACAAAGACAAACGATGTTGCCGGCGACGGCACCACCACTGCTTGCGTTCTTGCTCAAGCTATCATACATGAAGGGCTTAAGAATATAGCGGCAGGTGCAAATCCGATGATTGTCAAAAAAGGTATTTCGGCAGCTACCGATGCAGCGGTCAAATATCTCAAGAGCATAAGCAAAGTCGTAGAATCAAAGACCGCCATAAAGCAAGTTGCCAGTATTTCGGCAGGCGATGAAAAAGTCGGCGAACTTATTTCCGAAGCTATGGAAAAGGTCGGAAAAGACGGCGTTATAACAGTAGAGGAAAGCAAAACCATGGATACTAACCTTTCCATCGTCGAAGGTATGCAATTCGACCGCGGCTATGCTTCCGCTTATATGGTAACAAATTCGGAAAAAATGGAAGCCGTTCTCGACAGCCCCGTAATACTTATCACCGACAAAAAGATCTCCTCTATTCAAGAGATCCTTCCCATACTCGAGCAAGTTGTAAACAGCGGTAGCAAGCTTCTCATTATCGCAGACGACTACGAAAGCGAAGCCCTTGCCACTCTCGTTGTAAACAAGATCAGAGGTACTTTCAATTGCGTTGCAGTCAAAGCTCCGGGCTTCGGCGACAGACGTAAGGAAATGCTTAAGGATATAGCCGTTCTTACCGGCGGACAAGTGATCAGCGAAGAAATGGGACTTACCTTCAAGGATGCGACGTTCGAAATGCTCGGAAGAGCTAAACAAGTCAAGGTAGATAAAGAAAATACCATAATCGTTGAAGGCGCAGGAAACAGCGATGAAATCAAAGATCGTATAGCTTCCATACGCGCTCAAATGAAGTCCACTACTTCTGAATACGACAAAGAAAAATTCGCAGAGCGTCTTGCAAAGCTTGCAGGCGGCGTTGCTGTTATAAATGTAGGCGCAGCTACCGAAGTTGAAATGAAAGAAAAGAAGCTTCGCATCGAGGACGCACTCGCTGCTACTCGCGCTGCAGTTGAGGAAGGCATGGTTCCGGGCGGCGGCGTTGCTCTTATCAATGCAATACCTTCCGTTCAAAAGGTTATCAAATCCTTGTACGGCGACGAAAAAACCGGTGCGGAGATCGTTCTCAAAGCATTGCAAGAACCTATCAAACAGATCGCTCTCAATGCAGGCGTTGATGGAAATGTCGTTATCAATACCGTTCTTTCAAAGGGCAAAAGCAAGGTGAACTTCGGTTACGATGCGCTCAATAATACCTACTGCGATATCGTCGCAAAAGGCATAATCGATCCTACAAAGGTCACCCGTTCGGCGCTTCAAAATGCGGCAAGCGTTGCTTCGGTATTTTTAACTACCGAAAGCGTAGTCGCGGATATCCCCGAAAAGACCCCTGCCGCTCCCGCAGCCGGCATGGGCGGAATGGACGGAATGTATTAAGATTTCACAAAAGAAAAAAATTTATAGATTTACAAAAGATGAAAATAGCTGCCGTTCGTTTTGGATGGCAGCTATTTGTTACAGGTTTATAGGATTAAATTATAATTGCCTAATTATGTCACATATAATTAGGCTTTTTCTTGTTTGTCAAGCAAAGATTTTACCTTCATAAGCCTTATTATCGTCGATCTTTCATTCTCATCAAGCTTCATCATTATATATTTGATCGTTTCATTCAGTTGCGGGATCATTACGAATTCAAGCGCATTTACCCTTCTTCGATTCTTCTCTATTTCACGAGCAAGCATATTACATGTCTTCTCTATTTCCGCAAGACGCAAAAGTTTTTCGGCAAGCGAATTGAGTTTAAGTATTGCAGTATCCATATCCGACGGAACAGAAGTGATGGCATATGGCAAAGATCCATCGGTAGATAAAATTTCAAGATTAGGCACATCTACTCCCATTATATTTTTTATTCCGGTAGAAATCGAGATCGACATTGACGGCATAGAAAAAATTTGTTCGATATTCTCCTCTCCCATGACCGCTCCCGCAAGCATAAAAAACTTAAGCGCGTCACGCAGTTCTCCTTCTATTTCTTCTCTCAATGTCTTATTTTGCTTTGCAAAAGATATAAACTGCCGTATCATCTCGTCAGATTTATCCTTTAAGAGTTTATGTCCACGCACTGCGGTTTTCAATCTGGTCTTGAGTCGCCTCAGTTCCATTCGCGTGGGATTGACATTCAATCTTGACATAGCCATTACTCTCCAAGATATTTTTCGATATACTTATCTTTTACACGCTTAAGCTCGCTACGAGGTAAAATTTTAAGCAATTCCCACCCTATATCCAACGTCTCATCTATACTTCTGTTGACATCAAAGCCTTGTGACACATAACGCTTCTCAAACATATCCGCAAATAAAGCATATTGTTTGTCTACTTTTGTGAGCGCAGCCTCGCCGAGAATTGCCGAAAGTTCTTTACATTCCTTGCCTCGCGCATAGGCGGCAAAAAGTTGGTTCATAGTATCCGCATGATCCTCGCGAGTTTTTCCTTCGCCTATGCCCTTGTCCTTAAGACGCGAAAGAGATGGAAGCACATCAATCGGGGGTATACAGCCCATTTTATAAAGCTCACGAGAAAGGATTATCTGACCTTCTGTTATATAACCCGTAAGATCAGGAATGGGGTGAGTCTTGTCATCCTCCGGCATTGTCAAGATAGGTATTTGCGTGATAGAGCCAACCTTTCCCTTTATTCTTCCCGCCCGTTCGTATAGGCTTGCGAGCGAAGTGTACAAATATCCGGGATATCCTCGCCTTCCCGGGACTTCACGACGAGCGGCTGAAATCTCTCTCAATGCTTCTGCATAGTTGGTTATGTCTGTCATAATCACGAGCACGTGCATACCTTTTTCAAAAGCAAGATATTCCGCTGCCGTTAGCGCCATCTTTGGCGTTGCTATACGCTCTATTGCGGGATCGGAAGCCAAATTCATAAACAGGACGGCTCTTTCGATTGCGCCCGTTCGCCTGAAATCGCGAATGAAGAAATCAGCTTCCTCATAAGTTATGCCTATTGCCGCAAACACAACTGCAAATTTCGACTCCGCACCGAGCACCTTCGCCTGTCTTGCGATCTGAGCCGCAAGATCGGCATGAGGAAGTCCGCTCGCACTGAATACGGGAAGTTTCTGCCCTCTTACCAAAGTATTCAATCCGTCAATAGCGGAAATACCCGTTTGAATAAACTCATCGGGATAATCCCTTGCAGCAGGATTGATCGGCTCCCCATTTATATCCGAATATTTTTCCGGTATTATTTCGGGACCGCCATCCTTCGCCCTACCCATTCCGTCGAACACGTGTCCCAAAAATCTTGCTTTTGAGCTACTTATTTTAAGCCCTTGACTGGGTTCGAAAAGCTGCACCAACGCCTTATCGCGATTTATCTCAAGCACACGGCCTTGTCTTATTTCTCCGTTTTGCTGTTCGATTTCTACAAGTTCATCGTATTTTACGCCTTCCACTCCTTCGATAAGCGCCAACGGTCCGACAACTTCCTTTATATTACGGTATTCCTTTTGCATCAAAAGATCTCCTTTGCCTTCAGCGCCGATATTTGCGTTTTGATATCGGAGTCGATCTTATCAAATCTTTCTTCGATATCTATTTCTTCAATATACTTACTTCTCCCTATAGCCTCTTTCACAGGTAATGACAATATATCGTCCAATGATTTTCCTTCATCTAATGCCTCAAGCCCCATGTGATAGAAATTCAATATCGTCCTCAACATCATATTTTGCTTTTTCAATGACGCATAAGTATCCACTTCATGGAAGGCGTTTTGATGCAAATAATCTTCTCTTATTGATTTTGCCGCTTCCATAGTCAATCTATCCTTCGGAGACAGTGCATCTATGCCCACAAGGCGCACGATCTCATCGAGTCGCGCCTCTTCTTGTAATATACGCATGGCTTCTTTTCTGTAGTTATTCCAATCGGGCCCAACATTGCGATCATACCATTCGGACAACCTATCGGAATATAACGAATAACTTACAAGCCAATCGATCGCAGGAAAATGCCTTTTGTAAGCAAGAGACGACGAAAGTCCCCAAAATACCTTGACTATGCGTAACGTAGCTTGGGAAACAGGCTCTGACATATCACCACCCGGAGGTGAAACCGCTCCTATTGCGGTAATGCTTCCGACTCTGTTATCGCTACCAAGCAACTTGACTATGCCGGCTCGCTCATAAAATTCAGCCAACCTACCGGAAAGATACGCCGGATAGCCTTCTTCTCCCGGCATTTCCTCAAGTCTGCCGCTCATCTCACGCAAAGCCTCTGCCCAACGGGAAGTCGAATCTGCCATAATTGCCACGTTATAGCCCATATCGCGAAAATATTCTGCTATTGTTATACCGGTATAAATACTTGCCTCTCGAGCAGCTACAGGCATATCAGACGTATTTGCGATCAAAACGGTTCGTTTCATGAGCGGTTCGCCCGTTTTGGGATCTCTTAAATGCGGAAATTCATTAAGAACATCGGTCATTTCATTGCCGCGTTCTCCACAGCCAACATAAACTATTATATCGGCGTCCGCCCATTTAGCAAGCTGGTGCTGTACGACCGTTTTTCCGCTTCCGAACGGCCCGGGAACAGCCGCCACTCCGCCTTTTGCTATAGGAAACAACGTATCTATAACTCGTTGTCCCGTAATAAGCGGCGTTGACGGAGACAATTTTTCTTTATATCTTCTGCCAATGCGCACCGGCCATTTTTGAAGCATTGTTAGATTTTTTTCACCATCGGAAGTAATGAGTACAGCTATTGTTTCATCCAAAGTGAATGAGCCTGTTTCGATCTTTTTCACCTTGCCATTTATGCCCGGCGGAACCATGATACGATGCTCCACAACTTCGTTTTCTTGAACACAGCCCAATATATCTCCCTCTGTGACTTCCATACCGGTCTTGACCAAAGGAATAAAATTCCATTTCTTTTCATGATCCAGCGAATTGACCTTTATTCCTCTGCCTATCCTGTCTCCGCTCTTTTCGATTAGAACAGGCAACGGTCTTTGTATTCCATCGAAAATGCTTTCTATAAGTCCCGGCCCGAGTTCAACACTGAGCGGTTCATCTGTGCTTTCCACTTCTTCTCCCGGCCCCAACATACTTGTTTCTTCATAGACCTGTATCGACGCCTTGTCTCCGCGGAGCTCAATGACTTCACCTATAAGTCCGAGCGACGAAACTCTGACAACATCGTACATCTTAACTCCGGACATTCCCTCCGCAACGATCAACGGACCGGATACTTTTACAATTTTCCCTTTCATTTCTACCTCCGCACCTTATTCATTTTTATTAAATAAGATATCGATACCTATTGCCCTTTCAACATCTTTTTTTATACACTCCATACCGTACCCATTAGACTCGAGTGCCGGCAACGGAACCACTATGGGATACGATCGGCTCTTTAAGATCGCAAGCGTTTCATCCATACCTTTGGCAACATCTTCGGTAATAAAAATTACCGCATAGGCATTATCTTTGACCAATCTTCTAACTATGTCTGTCGTAGCTTGTGACGTACTTGCATAAAAAGTGTCAAAACCTATTGCTTTGAACGCCGTTACTACTTGTTTTTCACCTATTACAGCAACCTTTCCACCGGTCATAATATTCCCCTCAATCTACACGGAATTTCATTGCGCGCATTACTTTTTATACAAACCAATATCATTTTTACGGTTTTGAGTTCGCTTGATTTTCGCAAAATATAACTCAAAAGCGGGCCTATCGAATCCATATCACATGATTGCGAAGACGCAAGAGCAAGCAAATAATTATCTGCCTCGGTCTCAAGCTTTATCGGATCCTTAAAATCGAATTCGGTGTATTCCTTGGGGATTTCCTCACCCAAGTTAAAGTTTCCGCCATAGATAAACAAGGCGTCAGACTCATTTTGCGTCATATGCAGTCTATTTGCCCTGTTCATCGTAATCAAATTTACAATATCAATTTCTGCTTTCGAATATTTTATCAGCAACGAGCTTCCGCTCCTCTTTGCCATTTTCAATTTATAAGCATACATAGCCTTGGTAATGGCAATGTCGATTTCGGCAGGACTCGGATCGCATAAATCAAGCTCGCACAATGTTTTAGCAGTTTCATTATCTATGTGAGTATATTCTCCTTTTGTTATCTCCTTTACTTTTTCCGCCATATAAAGCTTTGAGCACTGAGCACCGAGTTTACGCTTATATTCTGCTTTTATGTCGTTATAAAGGTACGTAGCAAGCAAAAAATTTTCAACATACTCATTAGGCGAATATTCACCGATAAAATTAATAAGAGAATTTACCTGTTTGCTTATAAGCTCATCGATATCGAAGCTTTGAACGTCTATGACTCCTTCATTATAGCCATAATCATGCAACATCTTGATCGCCTCGTCAAATTCGGCGGCGCTCAATCTGACCAAAGCCTCATAGGAAAGCAAGTTCTTTTCCTCGGCTTTGCATACGGCATTAATAAATACAGCGTCCTTTCTCATTCCCATTATCCAAATAATTTTTCGGCAACTTTTGATTCCGTTGCCTTTCTTACTTCTTCCATAAGCGCGGAAACAGTTAAGTTTTTATCATACTTGCTTCCTCGCAAAATAACTCCTCCGACATCCGAATGTCTTTCATTATCAAAGCAGAGCTGTAGTTTGAGCCTTGAGGCCAAAACATTGAGCCATTGGTCGTCTAATCTCTTTTCATCCTTTGATATGATTATTTTATCGCCCGCTTGAGCATATTTTGCGATCGATCTCCCGACAAAGTCTCGATAATCATTATCGCTCAAGGAGTTAATTTTTTCTATTACTTTAGCATAAACCTCGTCGATAATCTGCCGCTTTACTTTGAGTTCCGCCTTTTGAGTTTCAAGCCGTAAAAGCGTCCTTTGTCCGCTAACGGCAAGTTCGGCTTCGCGTCTTATATCATTAAGCCTTTTATCATACTCGAGTTTAAGTTCATTATCCGCTTTCGATCTTTGAGCGGCAGCAGAGTCATAAGCCGTTT
>CANQUR010000044.1 GCA_947627075.1 uncultured Clostridia bacterium | reverse complement strand
GCGATGATGAAGCAAGCTCAAAAGCTTCAAGAGCAGATGGCGGCGGCACAAGCCGAACTCGAGGATACCGAGCTTACGGGCGAGGCGGGCGGCGGTCTCGTTACTGTGACTATAGACGGCAAAAAGAAGCTTCAAAGGTTGACTATAAAGCCCGAAGCGGTCGACCTCGATGATCTCGAAATGCTCGAGGACCTTATACTTGCCGCATACAACGAAGCTTTCGCTGCGGCGGAGGAGCTCGAACAGGAGCTTATGCCTGCCGGCATAAACGGCTTGATGTAGAATGAAGCAACCGGATAGTATTGTAAAACTCATAAACAAGTTCTCATCTCTGCCGGGGGTGGGACTAAAAACGGCTCAACGCTTTGCCTACTCGATCATAGATATGAGCGAGGCGGAGGTAAGCGATTTTTGCGACGCGATGATGTCTGTCAAGTCCAATGTGCACTTGTGCGCCGAATGCGGCAATTTTACCGAAAAGGAAGTTTGCGATATTTGCTTGCAACGAGATAAATCGGTGATATGTGTCGTCGCCTATCCGAAGGACGTGCTTGCCCTCGACAAAAGCGGAACGTATAGGGGCGTTTATCATGTGTTGCACGGCACTTTGAGCCCGCTTGACGGTCGCGGTCCAAATGAGCTCAATATAAAGAGCCTTCTCAAAAGATTGGACGGAGTAAAGGAAGTCATTATGGCGACCAATCCCGACGTGGAAGGCGAGGCGACGGCGACTTATCTTGCAAGGCTTATAAAGCCGCTCGGTATCAAGGTCACGCGACTTGCGCAAGGCATAAGCATAGGCAGCGACATAGAATACGCCGACGAGGTCACGCTCGACAGAGCTCTCGACGGCAGAACCGAAATTTGACAGATCAAATAAAGGAGATATAAATGTATATAACCGACGACATAAAATATATAGGCGTAAACGACCATGAAATAGACCTTTTCGAGGGGCAATATAAAGTACCCAACGGTATGTCGTATAACTCTTATGCCATTTTGGACTACAAGGTAGCCATAATGGACACTGTGGACGCGCGCTTTACTCACGAATGGTTGGACAATATCCAAAACGCATTGAACGGAAGAAAGCCCGATTACCTTATAGTACAGCACATGGAGCCCGACCATTCCGCGAATATATATAACTTTATGAAGGTGTATAAGGATGCGGTGATCGTGTCGTCCGCAAAGGCATTTGCCATGATGAAAAACTTTTTCGGAACGGAGTTCGAGGACAGACGCTTGATTGTGGGCGAGGGCGACGAGCTTCCGCTCGGCAAGCACAAGTTGACCTTTGTGACCGCTCCCATGGTGCATTGGCCCGAAGTCATAGTAACCTACGACAGCTACGATAAAGTATTGTTTTCGGCAGACGGCTTCGGCAAATTCGGCGCACTCGACGCAAACGAGGATTGGGCGTGCGAGGCTCGCAGGTACTATATAGGCATTGTGGGGAAATACGGTGCCCAAGTACAAAACTTGCTCAAAAAGGCGGCTTCGCTCGATATTCAAAAGATATGCCCTTTACATGGTCCCGTTCTTAACGATAACCTTGGGTATTATATAAATCTATACGATATTTGGTCGTCGTACGGGGTGGAATCGGACGGCATTGTCATAGCTTATACTTCCATATACGGCAATACCAAAAAGGCAGTCGAATTGCTTAAAGAAAAGCTTAAAGCAAAAGGAGCTCCAAAGGTGGTCGTGCACGATCTTGCAAGGTGCGACATGGCGGAAGCGGTGGAGGACGCATTCGGATACGGCAGATTAGTACTTGCCACCACAACTTACAATGCGGAAATTTTCCCGTTTATGCGCGAATTTATTGATCACCTTGTAGAGCGAAATTTTCAAAATCGCACGGTAGCGTTTATGGAAAACGGAAGTTGGGCGCCTCTTGCCGCAAAGATAATGAGGCAAATGCTCGAAGGTTGCAAAAATCTCACCTTTGCCGAAAACGTCGTTCATATAAAATCTGCCTTAAATGACGAAAGCAAGACTCAAATAGAGGAGCTATCCAAAGAGCTTTGCTTCGATTATCTCGCTCAACATGACGAAACGGCGAACAAAAACGACCTCGGAGCCCTTAAAAACATAGGCTATGGCGTATATGTGGTCACTTCCAACGACGGCAAGCGCGACAACGGACTTATAGTCAACACCGTATCACAGCTCACCAGCTCGCCCAATCGCATAGCGGTGTCAATAAACAAGGAAAATTACTCTCATCACGTTATAAAGCAGACGGGCAAGATGAATCTCAATTGCTTGTCCGTTGACGCGCCGTTCTCGATCTTCGAAAGGTTTGGTTTTTCAAGCGGGCGAAATGTCGATAAATTCGACGGTTTTACGCCGCTCAAATCGGATAACGGACTTGCGTTCTTGCCTCGATATATCAACTCCTTTATGTCGCTTAAAGTGGAGCAGTATCTCGACCTCGGAACGCACGGAATGTTCATTTGCAGTGTGACGGAAGCGCGCGTTACGTCCAACACAGAGTCAATGACCTACGCCTATTATCACAAAAACGTAAAGCCCGCGCCTCAAACGGAAGGTAAAAAGGGCTTTGTGTGCAAGGTCTGCGGCTATGTGTACGAGGGCGACGAACTTCCCGCGGACTTCGTTTGTCCGCTTTGCAAGCACGGAGCGGCGGATTTCGAGCCGATAAAGTAATATGGAAAAGAAGATCGACATCATAAAAGCGCTCGAATTTTTGGACAACGACTATTTGTTGAATGCGTCGGTCATAGAGCCGATAAGGACGGGCACGGTCGAGATTTTATACGCTTCGAGCGAATGTGTATATGTAAAGGACAAATTGACCGATGTGTATATGATCGTCGCAAACGATCTTGAGCTTGCAGACGAATTATTGAACGATTACGACGCAAGATATCCCCTTGTTGCGCACGGGGACGCGCTTTGCGAACTCGCCGTAAATAAGCTCGGTTTTGATTCGAATGTGCCGTGTTATCAGGCAGTTTATCGCAAAGAGAGATTTCCCGACGTGCTCGGAGAACCTACAATGCGCCTTATGCGCGAGGACGAGGCAAAAGAAGCGGCAAATATGTATCATTTCGACGAGGAAAGCGCATTGAAACACATTCGTCGCAAAATGATCTACGGCGCATATTCGGGCGATGAGATCGTGGGTATGATAGGTATGCATATGCAGGGCAGTATGGGACTTTTGGAAGTAAAGGAAAAGTTCCGCCGCCGAGGCTATGCGGAAAAGATGGAGAAGTTTCTTATAAATAAGTTGCTTTTTAAGGGACTTGTACCATATTGTCAAGTCATAGAGGATAATCAAGCTTCATTGGCGCTTCAACGCAAGCTCGGGCTTGAAATAAGCGAGAACAAGTTATACTGGCTGCATAAAGAAAATTGACGAAAGAGCAAATAAAAAACGTTAAATGACGTATCGCTCAAAGCGACGTCACGGGGATCTATGGCGATAAAAATTATAGTTTGTATTTTAGCCGGCTTGGGCGCGGGGCTTGGCACCGGATTTGCAGGTATGAGCGCCGCAGCCGTCATAGCGCCGATGCTTATCGCATTTCTCGGGATCGACGCGTATTCCGCCGTCGGCATAGCGCTTGCGAGCGATGTGCTGGCGAGCGCGGCAAGCACCGTAGCTTATGCGCGTAACAAAAACATAGACATAAAAAACGGGTCGGTCATGATGATATGCGTGTTGCTGTTTACCGTTGTGGGCAGTTACATAGCAAGTCTCGTACCGCTTGAGATAATGGGCGGCTTCAGTACGGTCGTTACGCTTTTTCTCGGACTCAAATTCATCATAAAACCTGTGGTGACCACAAAAGAAAAAATGAATGAGTCAAACCCAAAAAAGCGCTTTGTGCAATCCGTCGCTTGCGGATCGATCATAGGCTTTATTTGCGGGTTCGTGGGAGCGGGCGGCGGAATGATGATGCTGCTTATGCTCACGGCGATAATGGGTTTCGAACTCAAGACCGCGGTAGGCACGAGCGTATTCATCATGGCATTCACCGCATTGACCGGCTCGATAAGTCACTTTGTGATAGGCGGATTTCCCGATTGGATATGCCTCGTGATTTGCGTAGCCTCGACGCTTGTGTTTGCATTGATCGCGTCCGTCGTTGCCAACAAATCCAAGCCGAAGGTGCTCAATAGGATAGTGGGCGTCATATTGCTTGTGCTTGGGACGGCGATACTTTTGGTCACCTATTTGCCTTGAACGCAAGATTTTGAATTATTTTTTCTTCGACGCACATACTGATCATATGATATGCAGTAGGTGCGGAAAAGAGTTCAATATAAAGGATACCGTGTTTTGCGACAAATGCAAAGCACACTATTGCAAAAATTGCAATAGCGGTTACTGTGACGCTTGTCATGAAAAACTAAAATATTACAGCTGATCGAGGCGATCCCGACGTTTTATTGCTCGTCGGGATTTTCTGTCGCGCCCTCAAGCGCCTTTCGATATTCTTCCAATATCAAATTGCCGATCATCTCGCGCGTTTCGGAATTCAAAGGATGAGCGATGTCTTTGAATTCGCCGGATGGGAGCTTTTTGCTCGGCATAGCGACAAAGCAAATGTCGTCGCTTTGAATGATTTTTATGTCGTGAACCGCAAAGCAGTCATCGATCGTTATGGTTGCAACTGCTTTAAGTTTGGATTCGTCGTTGTTTATAAGTCTTACACGTACATCGGTAATGTTCATAACGATTCTCCCTTTCTTTACTGTGTCATTATTATAACACCGACTTTACTTAAAGTCAAGGATATGCACACAAAATCGAGATTTATTTTCGCGAACATTTTTTGTCTTGTGATCATAATATGAGGTTATGAAGATACATTTTATAGGAATAAAGGGCATAAGTATGGAGTTCTTGGCAACTCTTTGCAAAAGTTACGGCAATGAGATAAGCGGCTCCGACTTGCGTTTAAGCGGGCACAGCGAAAAAAACGTGGCAGGCGCCGATGTGGCGGTGTATTCATACGCGATAGGCGAAAACAATCCCGAATATATCGAAGCCAAACGTTTGGGCATACCGCTATTGTCGAGGGCGGAGCTTCTCGGAAAGATCTCGCGCAAATACGAAAAAGTGATCGCGGTCAGCGGCACACACGGCAAGACAACGACCACTGCTATGCTCATGAGCGCGTTGAAAGATATGGATCCGACCGTTCACGTGGGTGGCACCGTAAACGGCAAGCTCGGCAAAATAGGCGGACGTGAGCTCTTTGTCACAGAAGCGTGCGAATATCACGAGAGTTTTCTTTCGCTTGAGCCTAACATAGGCATAGTGTTGAATGTCGAACTCGACCATGCGGACTATTTCAAAACTTATGCGTCGTTCTATGACGCGTTCGAAAAATTTTCGAAGCAAACAAAGACGTTGTTTGTGTGCGGCGACAACGAGGCGCGACGGCTAAAGGGACTCGAGGCTACATATACCTTCGGATTTAACGAAGAAAACGACTATCGTGCGATCTTGACGGGTAGCAAAGAGGGCTATTTTACCTTTTCGGCGCTTTATAAGGGCAAGCCTTTTGCGGAAATGACCTTGAATATCAGGGGTCGACACAATGTCCTAAATGCCTTGTCCGTCATCGCCGTGTGTCATCACGAGGGATATTCTTTTTCCGGCATAAGGGACTTTAAGGGAGTGGATCGCAGGTTCGAAAGTTTGGGCAAATGTCGTGGCATAGAGTACATAAGCGACTATGCTCATCACCCTCATGAGATTCAATGTACGCTCGAACTTGCAAAAAGCATTTACGGCAGAGTCCTTACGGTTTTCGAGCCGCACACATATTCGAGGACGCAAGCCTTTTTCAAGGAACTTGCCGTCGCGTTGTCGGCGAGCGACCGCGTGATCGTCTTGCCCATATATGCCGCGCGTGAAAAGCCCATACGAAATGTCGACGCGGGGCTTATAGCGCGCGAGGGCGGCTTCGAAATCGCGAATTCTTATGAGCAAGCCTCACAGATGATAAGGAGCGTCGAAGGAGGATACGACGCCGTGATCTTTATGGGCGCAGGCTCCGTCGACGAGCTTGCACGAAGGTATTTCGCGTTGTCGGTTTGTGACCGCAAATGATTTGATAGCATGGCAAATTTGTATGACCGCGTCAAAAAGCGAGGCGGTCTTTTTGCAAAATGTCTTTTTGTCGCTTGACATTCGGCGATATATATTGTAAAATTAATCAAAGCTGTTTTTTGGGGAGAGAAAAGTATGATAAAGATCCTTACAGATTCATCCTGTGTCATTTCTCAACAAGACGCCGAAAAGATCGGCGTAGACGTGATCCCACTCGGTATAACCTTCGGTAGCGAAGCGTATTTGGATGGCGTAAATATCACGACAGAAGAATTTTACAAAAAATTGCTTGAGGGAAAACAATATCCGCACACATCACAGCCGTCTCCGCAAGAACTTGACGAAAGGTTTCGAAAAGCCAAGGAAGAGGGGACGACTTTACTTTTTCTGCCGCTTTCTTCAAAGATATCCGGCACTTATGAGAGCGCTTTACGCATAAAGGAGCAGGGCGGATACGACAATGTGTATGTATATGACACGCTTTGCACGACGATCATGCTCGAACTTTTGGTGCGCGAGGCGGCGAAGCGTACGCATTTATCCATAGAAGAACTCATCGAGTATGTTGACAATCTTCGAAAGAGAGCAAAGCTGTTTGCGGGCATAGATACGCTCGAATATCTTGCAAAGGGCGGCAGACTGAATACCGCTACGGCGGCAATAGGAACGTTGCTAAAGGTCAAGCCGCTCATAATAATCAGCGCGCAAGGCACAATAGACGTGATAGGCAAAAAGCTGGGAGCCAAAATGGGCATAAAGGCAGTTGCCGAAATGATAGATTTGAATAAGATCGATAAGCAGTATGGCGTAAGATTTTTGTACAGCTACGATCCGCAAAATACAAAGGAGCTCATAGAACGAATCGGGCTCAAGGAAGATGAGATCGTTGAACTCACCGATCTCGGACCCATAGTCGGCACTCATATCGGGCCGAATGCGTACGGATACGTATTTGTGGAAAAGGAAGAATAAAATCATATTGGGAATCATAATTTTAAGGAGAGATTATGGATCTGTTTAAGAAATGTTATAATAACGAGCTTTGGACCAAGGTAAAGGAAATGGGTATATATCCATACTTCCATTGCCTCGAATCGCGTCAAGGACCCGAGGTCATAATGGAGGGCAAGCGCAAGATAATGCTCGGCTCAAATAACTATTTGGGGCTTACGACTCATCCCGCCGTCATCGAGGCGGCGATAAAGGCTGTCGAAAAGTACGGCACGGGCTGTTCGGGCTCGAGATTTTTGAACGGAACGCTCGATCTTCATTTGCAACTCGAAAAGGAGCTTGCGGAATTTCTCGGTGTTGAGTTCGTAATGACATTTTCGACGGGCTTTCAATCCAACCTCGGAATAATTTCCTCGATCGTGGGCAGACACGATTACATACTTTGCGATCGCGAGAACCATGCGAGCATTTACGACGGCTGTATGCTTTCGGGCGCAAAGTTGCTTCGCTACAAGCATAACGATATGAACGATCTCGAAAGACTGCTTAAAACGGTGCCGGAGACCGCGGGCATACTTATAATTACAGACGGAATATTCTCGATGAGCGGCGATATTTGCAATTTGCCCGAGATAGTCGGACTCAAAAATAAATACGGTGCACGCCTTATGGTGGACGACGCTCATTCGCTCGGAGTTATCGGCAAGGGCGGAAGAGGTACGGCAAGCCATTTCGGACTTGAAAAAGAAGTGGATATAACTATGGGAACGTTCAGTAAATCGTTCGCTTCGCTGGGAGGCTTTATGGCGTCGAACGCATTGGTGGGCGAGTACGTCAAGCATTCGTCGAGACCGTTCATATTTTCGGCTTCCATGACGCCGTCGTCATGTGCGGCGGCACTTGCATCCTTGCGAGTACTCAAGGAAGAACCCGAGCGTGTGGACAAGCTTAATGAACTTGGCGATTATTTGCGCGGGGCGCTCAAGAGTCGCGGCATAAAGATCAAGGAGAGCAAAACTCCCATCGTGCCCGTATATACTTATGAGCTTCAAGACACACTGTATTACGACAAAAAACTTTTCAACGACGGAGTATATGTAAATCCCGTCCTTCCGCCCGCAACGCCGGAAAAGGAATGCCTTTTGAGGCTCAGCCTTATGGCTACTCATACCGAAGCGCTTTTGGACGAGGCTGCGGATATAATAAAAAAGGTCTTTGATGACGGAGCGCAATTATGAAAAAGGCGGAAAACGTAGTCGCGATAGTGACCGGCGCGTCGAGCGGCATAGGCAAATGCGAAAAGGCAAGGCTCGAGGAAGCCGGTTACAAGGTGTATAATTTCAGCCGTCACAACGTAGAGAACGGCACGAATTTCATAGAAGTCGATGTTACAAATCGAGAGGCTGTTTTTGAAGCGGTAAAAAAGGTTATAGAGCAAGAGGGGAAGATAGATTTGCTTGTAAATAATGCGGGATTCGGTATTGCCGGCGCGATAGAGACAACTCCCGAGTATCTTGCAAAAAAACAACTTGAGGTTAACTTTTGGGGAGCAGTAAACTGCACTCAAGCGGTTTTGCCGTATATGCGCGAGCGCAAAAGCGGTAGGATAATCAATACTTCGTCGGTGGCGTCGGTATTTTCCATACCGTTCCAGACGTTTTATTCATGCTCCAAGGCGGCGATCAACTCATTTACCTTGGCGCTCATCAACGAGGTCAAGGCGTTCGGGATAACCGCGTGCGCCGTTATGCCGGGCGACATAAAGACGGGCTTTACCGAAAACAGGATCAAGACAGAGGAAACAAAAGCCTATTCCAATCAAGACAAGAGCATCAAGGTCATGGAAAAGGACGAGATAAACGGCATGAGTCCGGACGTTGTGGCACGCCTTGTCAAAAAACTTGCACTCAAAAAGAATGTGAGCCCTCTATATACGGTGGGCGGCAAATATAAGTTTTTGGTATTTTTATCCCGCTTCTTTACGCATAAATTCTGCAATAAGATAGTCGGCGGAATGTATGTTAAATAGCTATATGGGGGTCAAAAAATGAAGATTTCGGTTTTGGGGTGCGGCAGATGGGGATCGTTTCTTGCCTGGTATAACAATTACATAGGACACGACGTGGTCAGCTTCGGTCGCGAAGATTCTTTAAGCTATAAGGTCTTGAAGGAAACGGGCAAAAACGAATGGGTCACTCTCGATAAAAATATTGAGCTTTCTTGCGACTTGAAATATTCGGTCGAACGTGCGGATATAATAATCATATCCATAAACTCGCAAGGGCTACGGGGCTTTTTCGAGCAGATCACGAAGTACGATTACAAGGACAAAATTTTTGTTCTATGTATGAAGGGGATCGAGAACGTTACGGGCAAACGCCTTTCCGAGGTCGCTATCGAATCGGGCATAGATAAAAATAAGGTCGCCGTTTGGGTGGGCCCCGGACATATACAGGAATTTACCAAGGGCAGACCGAGTTGCATGGTCATGGACGCTTACGATCATGAGCTTATTGACTACCTTATAGGCATATTCAAAAGCAATCTCATTCGCTTCTATCACGGCAACGACATTATCGGGACCGAGATAGGCGCGGCAACAAAAAATATAATGGGTATCATCGCGGGCGCCCTCGACGGGCTCGGACTTTCCACTATGAAGGGACCTCTCATGGCGCGCGGCAGTCGAGAAATAGCAAGGCTTATCAATGCGCTCGGAGGCAACGAGTTGTCTGCATACGGGCTTTGTCATCTCGGCGACTATGAGGCTACGCTGTTTTCGGAGCACAGTCACAATCGCAAGTGGGGCGAAATGTTCGTAAAGGGCGAACGCTTCTCCAAGCTTGCCGAAGGCGTAATGACGGCAAAAGCTGTTTCTGCACTCGCAAAAAGAGTGGGGGCTTCGGTGCCGCTTACCGACGCGGTAAACAGCTGGATAGACGGCGTTCCCGCCGAAAAATTGCTCGAAAATTTGTTTGAGCGCGAACTTACTCACGAATTTTATTATTGACTATTCGGCTTTCAAAAAAGCAATTGAATACTTGCGTGTAAAAAAATGAGCCCGAAAGGACTCATTTTTGCTAAATCATACATCCCTATAGATTTAGCTTATAGCTTATTCGGCATACCCTTGCAATGCCGTTTTCGCTCTGTGATTTTTGATTTTAGGATACTTTAAGTTCAATAATGGTCATTGTAACTTCATAGTCATCTGTAGTTGCGTTCCCCTTATCCTTATTTGCTACTTTGTATTTTTCACAAGTACCAGCTTTTGCAGTGGGAGAAGTTTCGTTAGATGCAGTTATTTTCAAATACGTAATTTCTCCTGTTTTTGTTACAGTTGCTTCGATAGCCCATTGATTGCAGTCTGTTTTTGTGCCATCTTCAGCAGTTTTTTTTAAATATGTATCCCCGTTAGAAAGAATTTCAGTTATAGCGGCTCCTCTTACAACGCGTATATTAGCGTTTTTAACATTTGTTTCCGCATTATTCAAAGCTCCCACAAAGAGGGGAATTGCGATAGCGGTAAGAACTGCGATGATAGCAACTACTATCAAAAGCTCGGCAAGTGTAAAGCCTTTCTTGTTTTGTTTCTTCATTTTTAATTTCTCCTTTATAAAATCATGATTTTTTCTATATATCCGCCACCGGGATGTTTTGGCGTTTATACCATGCTTTCCGTACATTTCCTTACTTCGCTCGAAAGCAAGTCCTTTTCGCTTGTTGAGTAAGACCCTCACCACCGACTTCGTCGGAGCCTCCCCCGATATGAACTTTCTACGTTTTTGTGAACTTTATTCGCGGGGGAAGCCTTTCGTAATGTGGTCTTTTACCCTACAAAAAACTACGTAGAATAAATTGTTCTATGGTCTGAAAAGACGAGAAAGTACATAGAATAAAACGCTTCGACAAGGTGAGGAGGAGAAAAAATTATGGAAAATTCAACAAAAATACGTTTTTTTGCTTGACATAGCGGGAAATAACAACTATAATAAAAAGCAATGTACATAGAACAATTTATTCTATGTACATTACTTTTTTCTTTTTGGGCGATTTCTGTCGCCTTATTT